>DATKEJ010000299.1:0-9477 GCA_035512315.1 Rhodothermales bacterium
CCCGCCCATTTCATCGATGGTTTCGCGGGTGCATCGAGCGAGCGACAGCCGCCCATGTACTTCCGTCTGGGCGGGGGTACGCTGAAAGGGATCAGCAAGCCCGGGCACGTTGTCTGGAGCCGCGTGTTCGTCGAGAGAGACCGGTTGAATGCGGATCTTGGGCTCGCCGAGGTCGTCGAGCTTCCGCAGCATGAGACCGATCGCCGCTGGAGGGAAACGACTGCCCAGTGGCCGATCATGCACGCCGTTCTCCAAGGTGTAACGCGCGCTCAGATGATGGGAAGGCACCGTGCAAACCACATCCAGGTGGCGTATGCGCCGAACCGGGAGGGCGCCCGAGCTGCCCTCGAGGCAAAAGCCGCCGCCTTTGCGGCAATGGGGATGGTCGTGAACCTGTGCGGCGCCGTGGCCGTCAGGGGGTGAGATACTGTATTCGCAGGATAAACTTGCCGCTCAAGTCCGCTCTCGATTCGTAGAATCGATACGCCGCTTCAACGCCGATTCGATGGTTGGTGGCGAATTCGAGACCCGGCTCCAGATAGAGACCGCCATCGAAGCCGACGCGCTCAATCGTGCAGTTGATACATCCATTGTCGCCGAGTCCGGCCCACACCCATTCCCTGCCGAAACCAAGCGCCAGACTTGTATCTGTCCACTCCCTCCGCGACTCGATGCGGACCGGTGGGGTGTATATCGCAGCGCCAATCGAGGCAAAGACGCCCGAGGTCTGTTCTTCGATGGATCGGCCGCAGTCGACCTCCTCGTTCAGGTCAAGGCAAACCGGACCGAGATACTCCCAACCCAGCTCGGTCCGAATGGCGAGGACCTGGTGCAGTCGCGGAGAAAGGGAGCCCTGAATTCCGAAGCTCCTGGTTACGGTGTTGCTGCGCCGCGCCGCAGACTCGTCATAGGAGGTCGTTGAAAATCCGACGCCGCCGCGATAAGTGAGCGGCGATGTTGATTGGGCGACGGCGGTCATCGCGCTCGACGCCGCCACGAGACTGAACGTTACATGAAGTAGCCACACAATTATTTAGGTCGAACGTCAAGAGTCGAACGTCAAACAGCCTGCCCCGAACGAGCGCGTACGTCCTTTCGGAACGAGGCCAAACTGCTCCGAGCTCGGAGGGGTCAAACGTCGGACGTCGAACATCGAACATCGAACATCGAACGTCGAACATCGAACATCGACCGTCTCAGGGAACGGCTGATGTGATCATTCCACCGGCAACCAGCACCAATATTGTCACAAAGGCCGCCACGCCGACAATGAGGGCCACCATGAAGATCGAATAGGAGTACCTGAGCAGCCGGTACTTTTTCAGCAGCACCAGGCCGAGTCCATACGTGTCTCTCATCATATTCACGTAGACAAGGTCCGTGTTCCGGAGCAGATCGGTCATCCCGACGATAAATTCATCTTCGGTCAATCTGGCGAAATTTCCGAAAAACAATATGTTAGCCTTGCTCGCGCGGACTTCGTCCAAGGTGATGAACTTGCTGCTGACGCGAGGGCGAGCCGCCAGAACGGCATACACCATCGAAGCGAGGCAGCCGATGAGCAGGATGACCGTAGGGATGATGAGCCAAGGATTGGTGTCGATCTTTGCTGAGATAGAGCCGAGGATGATGGATATAATGATACCGTTGATGCTGATCATGATGTTCGACTTGGCATCCGCAAGCGAACTCAGATTCATGTTCACCATGTAGGAAGTCCTGAACAGGGTCTCTACACCCCTCGTCGTCCCAAGCGTGCTGCCCGTCGTCGACTTCTTTTCCTCCTTGTCTTTCTTCTTTTTCTTCTTCTTCTCCGTCACATCGTTCGGCTGCGCCGGCCCCACCAATCCCAGCGAGATTTCCTCGTCGTCATCGAGGTCCTCCTGCTCGTCATCGAGCTCGTTGGGTTCTATATCTGCGTCGCCTTTTTCGGCGAAACGATCCTTGATCCCGCCGTGTGGGTCGGTCATCTGATACGAATGGTGTGTTCGTGAGATCGTGGCGAATATAAGGACACTCTGTAACGGGGACTGCAATGGCGATCCGCACGCGAATAATTACCGTGCTGCGCCGAGACTGAAGTACGAGACGGTCTCGATCAAATCGCCGAACTCCGAGTCGTCCCCGTTCGCGGCATTGGCGGCGACGTGGAAGAAGACTGTGTCGGCCTCGGAGGGAGCGGTCCAAGCGAGGGTCCACGCGGTCGAATCGGGCGCCACAGGATCGCTGCCGTCGAGCGTGTGCATTGCGAACTGGACTCCGGTTGGACCCGACTCGACGGTTGCCCGTTCATCGGTTGCGAGAAAGGATCCCGCCTGGGCGCCGCTCCGGAATCGGCTCGACATGGAGAATCCGGCCGCACCGAGGGCCGCCTTCGAAACGACGACAGTGATGGGGTAGGTAGAATCCGACACGAACGTACTCGGGACATCGATCGCGCGTGCGTTCGCGTCGGGGCTGTTTAACATTCCGTCGAAGTGGCATACGTGACACGTCGGCTCCCCGTATCCTCCGGTGTAATGGACCGGCGGGCCGTCCCGGTAAAGCTGTGCCAGTCCGGGAACGGCTGCAGCCAGCGCGACGACCAAGAGGAGAGCGCGCGTCTCAAACATCCGAGTCTGTGCCGACGATCGCCCGGCCGACGGTATTTTCATCGGTTCCGAACCAGACCGCGTCTCGACCGGCGTCATAGAACATGTGGCGGATCGCACCGCCGCCGCTGGGAACCGGGGTAGAGGAGATGAATGTCTCGGATCCCGGGTCGAATCCGACGAAGTTATTGGGCTTCGGGCCCGTTTCGACGAACCAGAGCCTGTCTCGTTTATCAACCGCCATTCCGTACGGTTTGGCCCCGCCTCCAGAGGGCATAGGCCATTCCTTGAATGAGCCGGAGGCAGGACTGTACTTGCCCAGCATGCCTCCCGCGTAGTCCACGTACCAGATGTTACCGTCAGAGGTTATCTCCAGCCGTCGAGGACGAGCCTCCTCTCTCGGCAAGTCGAACAAGGAGAGTTCCATTGTCTCCGGGTCTAAGGAAGCAAGCTTGTTCGTGCCGAAGAGGACGATCCACGGTCGGTGGGAAGCGTCAACCACAATGCCGTATGGCCGAGAGCCCGACACAGGCGACTCGATGAGGTCTACCTGGCCGGATTCCTTTGCCAGTCGTCCGATGTAGTTGCCGCCCTGCACGGTGAACCAGATGTTACCGATCCCGTCGAAGACCAGCGTGTGCGGATCTCTGGCTTCGGTGAGAGGCATCGGATATTTTTTGATCGCACCCGTCTGGGGGTTCAGCCTGCCGATGTGTGCCTGACGATTGCCCGCGTACCAGATCATGCCGTCGTCGTCCACGATGAGGTTGTGCGGCCCGGCCCCGTTCGGCAGGTCGTAGCGTTGGAACTCTCCGCTCCTCGGATCCAGAGAAGCAACGTAGTCTGACCGCTGTCCAACGAACCACACGATGCCGTTCCGATCGACGTACGGATCGCGGGGTCGCGACGCCTCCCACGGCACTTCCCACTCCGATATCTCGACGGAGTCAGTCGGGGGAATCTCGATTCCGGTACTTGCCGGGAAGCTGACGAGGAAGGCGAGTAAAAGGCACATGATCATCTCTACGGTGGATTTGCAAACGTGCGACTGCGTGCACTACGATATGGCTCAACCAGAATGAGCAATCCTAGGTTCCGAAGCGATGGCACTCTACACAGGCACGTCGGGATTCAGCTACAAAGAGTGGAAGGGGGTGTTTTATCCCGAAAAGCTCCCTGACTCGGAGATGCTCGCGTACTACTCAGGTCAACTGCCGGCTGTGGAGATCAATAACACTTTCTATCGGCTTCCCCGGCCCGACGTCCTTGCCGGTTGGGCGGCGCAGGTGCCTGAGAGCTTTCGGTTTATCTTGAAGGCGTCCCGGAGAATCACCCATTTCAAGAAGTTGAAGGACGCCGCGGATGTTACGGAATACATGTTCTCCGTCGCATCCGGGCTGGGATCGCGGCTCGGACCGATTCTCTTTCAATTGCCTCCCAACTTCCCGAAAGACGTCGAGAGGCTCACGGCGTTTCTGGAACTCATCCCCATCGGTGTACGGGGAGCATTCGAGTTTCGACACGATTCGTGGAACGATCCGGACGTGCATCAGGCGCTGGCGCACAAGAATGCCGCCTGGTGCGTCGCCGACGCTGACGACCAGCCCGCCGTGATGGTTCGGACGGCAGATTGGGGTTACTTGCGGCTGCGGCGCGAGGGATACACCGACGCCGAGTTAGAATCGTGGGCCGGCTGGATAGGGGAGCAGGGGTGGGAGGACGCGTTCGTCTTCTTCAAGCACGAGGACGCAGGGGCCGGTCCGAAGATGGCGTCGCAATTTTTGAGCATGCTCGAGAAGTGATTCACTTCGGGCACTTTCGGCCCGCAGGCATTGGAGTCTGACTCGAACCTTGCGACCAGCGTCACAGTCGACGCCCGGCCGCCCCTCGTCGTTCATTTAACGAGCTCAGTAAGCAGGCTGGGGAATTCCACGAGCGAACGGAGCTTCCAATCTGCGACCTGAAACGCCGGATCGTCGAACTGATCCGGCGCCGGTACGACCACGACCGCCATCCCAGCGGCCTTACCGGCCTCGGCGCCAAAGATTGAGTCCTCGACGACCAGGCACTGACGAGTTGGAACGTCGAGACGCCTGGATGCTGTCAGGTAGACTGCAGGATGCGGTTTACCGAACTCCTCGTTTACTGCCGAGCAGACGACGTCGAAAGTCCGCTCGGCGTCGATACACTCCAGAACCGCATCGATGAGCGAGAAGGGAGACGACGTGGCCAACCCAAGTGAAAGCCCCGTCGCTTTGCACATGTCGAGCGAGTCGCAGACCCCAGGCATCGGGACGCCTTCAGTTCGAACGAGCCGGACGACCTCTTCGATAATCGCTTCCTGCACGTCTTCCGACGACCGGCCATTCCAGGGGCGCCGCTCAAACCAGTACGCTACTACGTCGTCAATTCGCAGCCCTATGGTTCGGTCGGTGTCGGCCTTGGTAAGCCGCAGGCCGACCTCACCGAATACCCTGATTTCGGCGCGCTGCCAGAACGGTTCGGAGTCGACAAGAACGCCGTCCATATCAAAGATGACCGCACCGAGCATAGGTTTTCTTTTGGTATCGGATGAGGCTTGCAAATCCGCCCCGGGCAATGTAGTTATAGCGGATCAATTCATTTGGGCGCGGATGCGGCTGCCTCCACGCGAAAATCGCATAAGACCACCGCTGCCATGCAGGTTCCGGACCTAGTATCCGCAGTGATCGGATCGGGCAACGAGGAGACCGACCAGGAGTTTCTGACCGAGGTGCGGCACATTTCCCGCCGCGGCCTTGCGACAATCGGCGTACTCGGTCTCCTGGGAACGGTCTTCTATGTTTTGCTCCACCTTCTCTTCCTGGATTACCAGCCCGGGTGGTCGTATTCGCTCGACGTGCCGGGAGCAAAAGTCCTGGTCATGTGGGACAAGCTGGTCCTGGCCGTGCTCAGCCTCGTTGCGTTGCTCGCGGCGAGAATGGAGGCTGGAAGGACGCACGGGCGACTGATTCTCGGGCTTTGCGTGCTCGGCGCAGCCTGCGGGATGGTGGTCGATCAGGCCGCCGGGGGCCAGTCGGAGTATTTCGTGGGCTATCTCACGCTGCTGATGTTCGCGGCGGTGGGCGGCGTGCCTTTCCGGCCCGGTCAGGTGGTCGTCATGTGTATGGGAATTCTGGCTTTGATGCTGATCGTTCCGCCGATTCTTGCGCTGGCCGGGTATAGCGCCATGCCGATCGTCGCCAGGCAGCTCATCTACTGGGTCGTCTGTTCGGTTGTCCTTACGGGAATTGCCATCCTGGTCTATCGCAGTCGCTACGAGGAGTTTCGTCATCGCCGGGAGATCGAGAAGGCTGAAGAGCTCGTTCGGCAGCATGCCGCCGATCTGGAACGCTCCACGGCCGAGCTCGAACTCCAAAAGAGAACGACCGAGGAGCAGTCGGATCAACTGCGCCAGATGGAGGCGCTCAAGTCACGCTTTTTTGCGGGAATCTCGCATGAGTTTCGAACGCCTATCACGCTCATTCTCGGTCCGTCGAAAGATGCGTTGGCCAAGTACGGTCCCGAGATGGATCCTGAAATTCGGCAGGCGTTCGCTCTCATCCAGAGAAGCGGTCACCGGTTGCATGATCTCGTCGATCAACTGCTTGACCTCTCGCGCCTCGAAGCGGGTCGTCTACCGCTTCACGCTTCAAGGCAGGATATCGGCGCATTCGTGAGAGGGGTCGTATCTATCCATGAGCCGATCGCCTCCGGACGCCGCCTCGAAGTGTCGTTCGAGAGCTCACTGGAGGATGCAGAGATCTGGTTCGATCCGGAGCACCTTTTTAAGGTGTTCAGCAACCTCCTGTCGAATGCAGTCAAGTTCACGGCGGATGGAGGTCGGATTCGGGTGCGCGTCGATGAGGGTAGTCTGGATGGCGACGATGCTGTCGCGATATCGGTGAAAGACAACGGTTCTGGAATTCCAAGCGATCATCTGCCTTTGATCTTCGACCGCTTTTATCGGGTGGAGAAGGGAGACGGGCCCCCCCCAGGGAGCGGAGTGGGGCTCGCGCTGGTCAAAGAACTGGTGGAACTGCACGGCGGCGAAGTGACTGTCGTGAGCGAGCCCGGATTCGGGAGCGAGTTTGTGGTCACATTAAGGCGAGACTCCGATTATCTCGTCGAAAATGGATTTGACATACTGACGGGGCAGCCGCCACACCTCGAAACGATCGTCCCCAGCGAGGCACCCGAAGAATTGGGCCCTGACGTGGCAGCCAATTCAGCTCCGGCCCCAGGCTGCGACGTCTCCTTACCCACGATTCTCGTCGTAGAGGACAATGACGATATGCGGCGTTATCTCCGCTCGATCCTGGCGAGTCACTACCTCGTGCTGGAGGCGGCCAACGGCCGTGAAGGGCTTCGGAAGGCCGTTACGGAGGCGCCGGCACTCGTGCTCACAGACATCATGATGCCAGAGATGAGCGGTCTTGCCCTCTGCTCCGCTCTAAAGGCCGATGAGCAGACGAGCCATATTCCGGTCGTGATTCTCACAGCGAAAGCATCTCACGAAGCCCTGATTGAAGGCCTTTCGAGCGGGGCGGATGACTATATCACCAAACCCTTTGATGCGACCGAGTTAATCATCAGGACGGAGAACCTGATCGAGATTCGCAGCCTTCTGCTCAAGAAATCGTCCGTTTTCGAGCCCCAGCCGGCTGAGGTCGACGAACCGTCGGCCGACGAGGTTTTTGCCGGTCAGGTCACCGAGATCGTGGAGAAACGCCTGGGCGATTCCAACTTCACGGTCGATTGGCTGGCCGACGAGGTCGGCTTGAGCCGGCGTCAGTTGGAGCGACGGCTCCGGAAAATCAGCCGCCTGACCCCGGCCGGGTTCATTCGCCTGATGCGGCTCAAGCGCGCGGCCCAACTGCTCGAGAAGAAAGTCGGGACGGTTTCGGAAGTGTCGTATCGGGTCGGGTTTAATGATCCGAACTATTTCTCGCGCCTGTTTCACCAGGCATTCGGAGTTCCTCCTAGCGAGTATCCTGAGGACTGAATGCGGAAATCAGAAAGCAGAGCTTTCGAATCCGATCAGCACCTGCGCGCAGCCCGCATCCCGCATCATCGCAAGGAGCTCCGGGTCATCGGCGACGTTCAGGTCGCTCTCGGTAAACCAGCAAATGTGCTCGCGTTCGAGCGCCTTCATCAGTTTCCGGCCATGGTCCCGGTTGACGAATGTGTTGTCGTCCGCGAATTCGATGAACGGATTCCCGTAGAGTGCCTTGAGCTGCCGAATTTCTGCAATCACCTTCTCGATCGGTTTCACCCGGAACTTCGGATTGAGCCGAATCGACGAAGCGCAGAATTCGCACGACCAGGGGCAGCCCCGCTGGGTTTGTACCGAGAACCGGGGGTATTGGGTCGGACCGAGCAAGTCGAATCGCGGCATAGGGGCGTTGCTGAGATCGAAGGGTCCCATCCCGCGTGCATCGTAGATGCGCTTTAGAGCGCCCCGTTCGAGGTCGGCCACGATCTGGGGCCAGATCAGCTCGCCCTCACCTATCGCTATCGCGTCGGCATGAATCATCGCCTCTTGAGGCCGCAGTGTTGGATGAAGGCCTCCAATAATTACCGGGGTGCCTGCAGACCGAAACCGGTGCGCAAGCGCATACGCTTCCTTACTGACAGCGGCGAGTGTCGAAATGGCCACGGCGTCGAAGCGCGTTGGAAGGGGTCCGTCGTGTACGTCTCTTACTTCCAGATACTCCACGTCGATGTGTGCGGGAGTCATCCCGGCCAGGGTGAGCAGTCCGAGGGTTGGAAGGGCTTCGATCTGCCGCGCCCGTTCCGCAACGTTCGGAAACGTGAATCCAAGCTCGAGCAGCTCAGGTTTGCAGATACGCAGCCCGCTCATTGCGATAAATCCGATTCTCATGACGATACCTCCGTGCATGACATAATGATGAAGATGATTCCGTACCCCAAGGCGAGGACTGGAATTGGGAAAAAGTGTCTGAATCCGCGTCTCCAGGCTGTCAGGAAGCAGCAAACCGGCATCGTCGCGGCGCCAAGTATCATGGCGTACGACGCGGCATCGGCGAACCCGCCGTCGACCGGCCTGTTCTGCAGCGTCAAGGCAAAAACGATGTTCAGGAATCCGAGACCGAAGAAGGCGATGTGCCCGAGACGCATCAGGCGGCGACGGTGAGAGCCGTATCCTCCCGCCCAGTCGTCGCGGTGGAAGAAGAGCCCCAAAAACGCGCCCGAGGCGACGCCGAGGAGCATGCCGATCCAGCCGGCCAGAAGATTGATTTCGGGGAGTGTGGACATTATTGAGCCCTTCTTTCAGTTTGGTTTCGGCGGGTGGGTTACGAGCATCCCCTCCCGGGATCAGCCCCGGGAGGGGTTTGCTCTGTCGGCGCGATCGGGTCGCGCGCGCGCATCAGGAGGCAGGCGATGCAAAGTGAAGGCGGACGGCGACGCCCGCGTGGTCCGAGGGCCATAGCCCGCTTTCCGTCTTGTCGGCCGGCTCTTCTCCGATAACCTCGGCGTGCACCGATCCATTGCCGGGGGAGAGAAGCCCATCAGTGTTCTTGAACAACACCAGGTCTATACGGCGATCGAACGCGGCCACAGGGTTGTCGAGATTCGGGTCGTGGCAGCATGTCAGACCGTCTCCACCCGGGTTCAGCGTCCACGCGTCAGTGTAACCCGTACTCAGAAAACTCTGGTACACGGGGCTCGACGGGGCCAACGTGTTCAGGTCGCCGACGACTATGAGCGGCCGCGTCTCAGACGCAAAGGTGGCTATAAGCTCCTGCGCCTGCAGACCCTGGAAGTATCCGGCGAACGTCGAGGCAGGTTCCAAGTGCGTGTTGACGAATCGATAGGTCCTTCCCTTGATCGTGGCATCGAGCGC
>DATKEJ010000300.1:0-4782 GCA_035512315.1 Rhodothermales bacterium
GCTTTTCCTGCCTTTCAGGAACACGGATTGTTACTCAATGTCTAGTGGAGAATGAAGACGACAGTGGGACTCTTGACCGACCCCCCCAATCTCTTCGACTTCCAGGTCAACGGTTTCGCCGGCGTCGACTTCCAGTCCCCCGACCTGAACCCTGACCAAATGGCCCACGCGGTCGGGGCATTACGACGTCATCAGACCACGGCCATCCTCTTTACCCTGATCACGGATCGGATCGACGCACTGTGCCGGAAATTCGAACGGATCGAAACGATTCGACGCTTGGATGAACGCGTGGCATCCGTCGTGAAGGGATATCATCTGGAGGGCCCATGGATTTCCACCGAGCCCGGCTATTACGGCGCACACCCGGTCGACCTGGCATGCCGCCCTTCACTGCCTGATTACCGGCGACTGAGGGATGCCGCAGGCGGCCGTCTCAAACTCGTCACGCTCGCACCGGAAGTGGACGGATGCCTCGAGGTCATCGAGGAGGCAACACGAGACGGCATCCGAATCAGCCTGGGTCACACGAATGCATCCGATCAGGCGATCGACGCCGCTATCCAGAACGGAGCAACCCTCGCGACGCACGTCGGAAATGCCGCACCGGCCCATCTCCATCGTCACGACAACGTGATTCAGCGGCTCCTTTCGCGGGACGAATTGATCGCCTGCCTGATTCCGGACGGGCTGCACCTCCCGCCATTCGTCCTCAAGAATTACTATCGGGCCAAACCGAAAGGATGCGCGTTCTTCACGACCGACTGCGTCGCCGCGGCGGGAGCTCCTCCCGGGCGGTACAATGTCGGTCCTTACGTGATAGACGTCGCCGAGGACGGGATCGTCCGCCTGCCCGGCGACACCCGATTCGCGGGATCCTCTCTCACGATGGACCGCGCCGTCGACAATATCGTGACGTGGCTCGCCCTCGATCGCGCCGAAGCCGTCGAGATGTGCTCGACCCTGCCGGCCGGGCATTTCTGGATAGAGCTTGTTTAGCCCCAACCCCAGTGTCCCCCTTCGAGGGGCGGCTGAGCGCAAGAACCCATTTCGCCGGCGCAGACTCCAGGGGAGGGCAGCCGGGGGTGGTCACATGCGGCCGCGACTCGATGACGAAAACGGCGCGTGCCCCCCGAGGGCGGCGTGGTCACAAGAGGAATGAGGAATTCCGGCAACTTCGCACTCGGCGGTTGTCATTCGGCCTCATCGGCGGACAAGAAATTCCGTACCATTCGCCACGGCCGAAAACTTGATCGTACAAAGCAATGATCGACGCACCCCAACCAATCATGGAGTTCTCGGCCGATACACTCGAGGTTGCCGTTTATCCGGACCGGAAGACCATGGGCGAGGCCGCGGCATCGTACGTCGCCCGACACTTGGCGCAACTGCTGTCCAACCAGGATGAGGCGCGCATCGTCGTCGGCAGCGCACCCTCACAGGACGAGTTTTACGAATACCTGACCTCGCCACCCAACCTGGAACTGGTCGATTGGAGCCGGGTCGTCGTGTTTCACATGGACGAATACGTGGGCATCTCGGCAAATCACCCGCAAAGCTTCCGACGATATCAGGCCCGGCACCTGCTGTCGAAAGTGCCCGTGAAGACGTTTCATGGGATTCGCGGCGAAGCTCCCGACATCCAGTCAGAATGCAGGCGTCTGACCGATCTCCTGACCGAAAAACCGATCGATCTGATCTGCCTCGGCATCGGCGAGAACGGACATCTGGCTTTCAACGATCCTCCTGCCCCATTCGACGATCCCGAGTGGGTGAAAGTCGTCGAGCTGGATGCTGCGTGCCGGCAGCAACAGGTGAACGACGGGTGCTTTCCGTCCGTCGCGGACGTGCCGACTCATGCTATCACGCTGACGCTGAAGGTGTTCCAGCACGCCGCCAAGCTGAGCGGCGTCGTTCCCGGACCCAGGAAGGCGCGCGCCGTGGCCGCAACACTCAAGGGACCCATTACCCAGGACTGCCCGGCTACACTGATGCGAAATCATCCGGATGCGAGACTGTTTCTGGATGGTGAGTCGGCGGCGTTGATCGTGCAACGTGCATAGTGCAGGGTGCAGGGTGCAGGGGCAGGGTGCAAGGTGGAGGGTGCAAGGTGCAGGGTGCAAGGTGCAGGGTGCAGGGTGCAAGGTGCAGCGACTACGCACCACGGACGTCCAGAGATGAACCAAGGCGGCTTAACTAACAAATGAGGAGATGACTTGTGGATACCGATCAGACTGCGCTTTTGCGCCAATCATGCTGATCCTGCTGGCTGGAAATGCTTTCGCCCAGGAGGATGATCGTGCGGCCGTTCTCGCTCTGATGGATCGAGCCTTTGAGGCAGTGAGCTCGGCGGATCCCGACGACTGGCGAGCGATCCAGTTGGCCGAAGGTACGAGCATCTCATTCCGGTCACGCGCCAACGGAACTCCTGGCGAGCTGGAAATGCGAATGAGGACAAATGAGGCGGAGGCCGTTGCGTCAAGCCACGACAGGAAGATTGTCCAACCGATCCGTCGGGGCCGGCCGAATGATGCTATGATGCAACGCGTCCGATAGGTGGGTCAATGCCCGGAATAACGTCATTACTCGGATTCATCGCGGTGGCTTCAAGCATATACGTATCTTTGGTTTTTTCGGTCATTTGCGAAGTCATTGGGCGTTGGGGGGTTAGAGTCTCTTCAAAAGTGACCCCATCGGTCCTCGCGTATGCCGCGAGGGCTCCAAACAAAACAACTGACCAATGGCAACAATTTTAAAAGGCCTGACATCACTGTCAGTGCTGACGGCAATCCTGGTGACCACGAGTATGCCGGCGTCCGCTCAGGATGATGAGGCAGTCCGGGACGCGGCGGCTCGGTTTTACACCGCATTAAACACTCTATTTACAGGTGACGCAGAGCCGATGAAGGCACTGTGGTCACACGCCGAAGACGTCACCTACATGGGTCCCATGGGTGGATTCCAGGCAGGATGGAGCACCGTCGAAGAAATCTGGGATGCCCAGGCAGACTTGAAACTCGGAGGGAACGTCGAAGCCGTAGACATGCATATCACCGTCGGTCACGACCTCGCGATAACGCACAATTACGAGAAGGGAGAGAACGAGGGTCCGGACGGCGAGGCGCTATCCGTGTCGATCCGAGCCACGAACATTTTCCGAAAGGAGGGCGATGAGTGGAAAATGATCGGACATCATACTGATTTGCTTCCGCACTTGTATGGTGAACCGGAAGAAGACCACGAAGAGTCCGAATGAACGTCAACGGGCACGACGTCGACGCGGTCACCTGCCGAGCGGACTGGGCGATGGGAACTGTTCGCTTCTCCCTCGGGCGGAGGCGATGACCGAGGACTGCGTTTTCCACAGCACCTTCTCTCCCCTTGACGGCGAACGCATCGTGGGGATAAAGAACCCGCCCGCAGCGCATCATGACACTCCTGGCGTGAATCCTCACTCTGCATCAGACATCCAACAGGTACGAGTGCTCGTACTGGGCGCGGGTTTCGGAGGGCTCGAGCTCACGACGCTGCTGTCAGAGTCGCTCGGTGACCATCTGGACCTTACGTTGATCGACAGGAACGACTCGTTCTTCTTCGGCTATTCAAAGCTCGATGTGATGTTCGGGCGCAAGCCGGCCGATGCGGTTCGAATTCCGTACAGCTGCATCGAGAAGCCGGGCGTTGTCTTTCGTCAGGAGACTATCACTTCAATCGATCCCGACGCTCGCCGGGTCACGACCGACAAACGAGCCTACGGCGCCGACGTGCTCGTCATCGCCTTGGGCGCTGACTACGATTATGCGGCGACTCCCGGACTGGTAGAAGGCGGCAACGAGTTCTATTCGTTCGCCGGGGCGGAACGCCTGCGGGATGTGCTCTCATCGTTCTCGAAAGGTCGTGCCGTTATAGGCGTGGCGTCCATGCCGATCAAGTGTCCGCCGGCCCCGAGTGAGGCGGCCCTGCTGCTGCATGAGTATCTCCAAAAGCGGGGAGTACGGGAGGCCTGCGAAATCAGCCTCGTCATCCCTAAGCCGCTACCGGTTCCTCCGTCACCCCCTGCATCCGAGGCCTTGTTGGCTGCATTCGCCGAGCGAGGAATCCGCTTCATCCCGAGTCGAGCCGTGCGTGCCTTGGATCCTGCCCGACGAGTTGCCATTCTCGACGATGCGAGCGAGATGCCCTACGACCTGTTCCTCGGCATCCCCAAGCATTGCGTGCCGGAGGTCGTCGCCGCAAGTGGAATGACCGAGAACGGTTGGATTCCGGTCGATCCGAAGACCCTGAAGACGCGATTCCCGAACGTTTATGCGGTCGGCGACGTGATCGAAGTTGGAACGCCGAAGGCGGGCGTATTCGCCGAACGCGCAGCGCGCGTCGTGGCGGCATCGATCGTGGCTGAACTGGAGGGCGGTCAGCAGCCTGCGCCCTTTGACGGGAGAGGTTCGTGCTACGTCGATTTCGGAAACGATTTCGTCGGGCGCGTGGACGTCGATTTCTTTTCGGGCCCCTCCCCGATCGGTAGTTTCTCTGGACCGTCAGAGTCCATTACCCGTGAGAAGCAGCACTTCGGAGCCAGTCGACGTACGCGGTGGTTCGGGGAGTAGCGTAAGGGGACTCCTACACGGCATCGGGCCATGGTGGCTCAAAATCGAACTTGAGGTACTTGGCGATCCGCGTGAAATCTCTGACGTTATTCGTCACGAGGGTAATGCCTGCCTCGCGACAGGAACATGCCAGGAGAACGTCATTTGCGAACCCGCGGCGCATACGGCGAAGATCAAC
>DATKEJ010000301.1:0-3337 GCA_035512315.1 Rhodothermales bacterium
GTTGTGGAGATGCCGGGAATCGAACCCGGGTCCGGATGGGCGCACCTGCGCACACCTACGTGCATAGTCGATCTATTGAAGCTTCACCCGGCGCATCACGCCGATCGACACGGCAGGCGCCAGGCTAAGACTGGAAGGTTCTCGACGCTTTGGTTCAGTCAAACCGCCGCGACCAGCTCACTGTGAATGGTGCCTTGCGCCATGCCAGTGAGCACACGTCGGCGCAAGACAGACAGCCGTTCTTAAGCGGCCATCGCGTAAGCGTAGTTATCCGCATTTACGAAAGTTCTCAGCCTCTTTTACGAGCGTACTGA
The DNA here is from genome assembly GCA_035512315.1 of Rhodothermales bacterium. Classification (GTDB taxonomy): domain Bacteria; phylum Bacteroidota; class Rhodothermia; order Rhodothermales; family DATKEJ01; genus DATKEJ01. The sequence goes on from DATKEJ010000301.1 coordinate 315, forward strand.
GGAGCTCGACACGCAGTGCGAAGCACACGTCAACCGTCGAAGCCAAAACATCCCCATTTCCTGAAAGAACAAGCCGGTTTGCCGGCAAGCAATAAATAAAACTATGGACGTGACGTGAGTGTTCCGCGACTGGCTACACCGGTGGTCCTTGGTCACGGGTCACTAGGGGACGCAAGTTTGTCTACTCGAGCCCTTAGCTTCCCAAGCGCAGGATTGCCCCCCCCGAGGCGGCGACGTTCTACGCTCTACGTTCGACGTCTAAGTCGTCGTGTCGTCTGCTAGCCGAACGTCTGTGTCGAGGATTCCCTGTTGCGACAGCGTCTCGGTTAGTTCCGGGATGACGAAGTTGCGAATCCGCCGGCTCATGTATGGCATCTTCGACCGGCTTCCCCAGATATAGACCCGATAGGGGTGAACGAACACCCGCACGTGCGTTCCGTTAACGGGCGCGACGTCGATCGATACGACGACCTTGTAAAGCCCCCAATGCGTGACGGTGGCTTCTGATGTCGATACCACGTTCGGAGCGTCGGCCTCATCAAGCGTCCACCCGGCATCGGTGACTGCGTGTTTGATCAAGGCGAGGATATCTTGTCCATCCGTCCTGTCGTCGTCGACGCGATAATCCTCGTACAAAGGACTGAGCGTGTGGCCGCACCCCCCGAGGAAGAGAAGCGCAAGTATGAAAGTCGCGAGTTTCAAGGCTGGACGGGAACGCATCACGCATGTTGATTGCCGGATCGTGCTTCTACTTCGACGAAGCAAACAAGATCTACTACTTGCCCATTTCAGCCGCAGGGCGATGCTCTCGCGATACGGGCAATAATTTCAGCCCAAAAAAGAATGCCAGGTGGGGAGGCGACCACCTGGCATGTTAACTCTAGATGAGTCGGCATACTCTCCGCTGACATATTCTGGAGGCTCATCAGCGGAGTGCCTGCAGATTATCGGACCCATGTGTATGAGATTGAGATGGGCATTGGGCCGATTGAGGCATCCAGAGCTTGTCTGATTATACAAAACCGGACAGCCGTGTTCCACTACTCGGATGTATTTTTTTTTGAAATTATCTTAAAGGTTTGAAGACACTCGTAGGTCGGGCTGAGCTTTGCCGTTGCGGTTTTCTTCGAGATCGTTGAGGAAATCGATCACCAGCCGGTTGAAAGTCTCCGGGTGCTCGATCATTGGCGCGTGCCCACAAGCAGGGATCAGTTCGAGCCGGGCGTTCGTCAGGCGGTCTTCAAATCGCCGCGCAATATCGGGGGGTGTGAGGCGATCCTCGGTGCCCCAGATAAGAAGTGTTGGGGTTGGGATGTTCGTGAGAAGTTCTTCGACGGTTTCGTCGCGAGACGACCTGGCCATTCTTATAAGACGAATTAACCGATTCCTGTCGGCAACGATCTGCATTATCCCGTCGACAAGCTCGTCGGATGCGTGGCGTGGGTCATGGAACGTGTACGCCGCACGCTCCTTCACGTAATCACGATCGAATCTCCGGGGCGTCGATTCGCCCATTATGACTTCCTGAACTCCGGATGCCCCAGTCAGGATCAGTGCGCTCGGCTGCTTTTCCCCACCTCGGAACTCGAGCGCATAAAGCAGGGCGACCTGGCCGCCGAGGGAGTTTCCGATGAGAACCGGTTGGTCGAGTTGCAGCGACATCGTTAATCCCACAGTGTATCGCATCAGGCCGCTGACACTCGTCTCAGAGAGCGGCAGATCGTAAACGGGCAGGATAGGTGCGACCACCCTGTGTCCGGCTGCGGTAAGCGCTTCGATCGTCGCCGTCCAGTTCTCCAGAGCCCCCAGCATTCCGTGCAGGAGTACAACCGCAGGTCGATTCGTCAACGGACCGTGGTCTACGAATCGGAACCCATCTGTCTCCTGTACGGTGTAAGAAGTCATGCGCCCAGAGGCCAAAAGTAAGCGGAGGAGTGACAACATACGCTTGTCGGCGGATTTGGGGTTCGCCGACCGTGCGTCGGATGAAAGCGGATTCGGCGTGAAAGGTCCGCGTTCCCTTTGATGAATAGGTCTAGGGTCGTATTATAATCGACTATCTCGGTGAAACAACTATACCTCAGAATAAATGCCCTGCGGACGAAAGCGAAAGCGCCACAAGATTGCGACGCACAAGCGAAAGAAGCGGCTTCGTAAGAACAGACATAAGAAGAAGAGCCGCTAGCACCTGGTGGCGAGGTTCCCAGTAACCTTTGGATTCAGATGAGCGAGTCAACCGAGGCAAGCGGACTGTCAGGCGTCTTGTTCGGCGTCCTATTCGGAGCCTTACTTGGCGTCGGAATCGGGCTTCTCATCGCTCCTGAAAGGGGCGTTGAGATCCGAAGACGGGCGGCCTTTCACCTCGAGAATCTCGCTGAGCACCTCGCTCACCTGGGTGCGCGTGTAAATCGCATGCAGGATGAGAGCGAGGCTCGCCATTCGGCGGCTGAAGTTGTGGACAGTGCGCAACGTCAGGCTGATCAGATCATGCGGGATGCCAACGACCTGATCAACGAAATTCGGCGCACGCGGGACGCTGCGTCTTAGACCCCTATCTCAAGGATGGCTGGGTTCTCCATTCTGCTTCCCCCATCAGACGACAAGGTCTCGGGGGGGAATTCGCTGGCGCCGAAAATGTTCGATCGGCGGTCGTCTCATACATTCAACTATTTCGTCGGACTCAATCCCGAGCGCCGTCAGGTCATCGAGGCCTTGAATTCGGTGGCGGCCAATGCCGATGATCTCGAGTCGTTGCTCGGTGCCCCGGATGACAAGGTCGAGCACGCGCGAGCCTGCAATGCGGAGGTCATGACGAGCCCGCTCATGTCGGCGCTCGATCGATACAGCCCCGGTGTCATGTACAGGGCCCTCGACTTCGAGAACCTGCCCACCGGTGCTCAAAGACGCCTGCTCGAGCATGGAGTGATCCTGTCACCCCTTTACGGCCTGCTTCGGCCCGACGATCTGATTCCCGAGTACTATCTCTCTCTTAATGCCCAGCTTCCCGATATCGGATCGGTTCG
>DATKEJ010000302.1:0-3421 GCA_035512315.1 Rhodothermales bacterium
CCTCAAGAATTTAGCATCCGGCGCGACGCTCCGCAGTTCTTATTCCGAGGGTCGGATATTTGCGTGGCGCCCGATCAAGCGCCACATTTCGCCATCCTTCTTCCAGACGTGGGTAAACCTACGCTGTATGGTCTCACCGGCACGAGGGGCCGCGCCCTGCGGTTCTATAGTTTCAGCGCCCATGACTATTGCAATGTCGCCGTAGATGCGAAGGGCCTCGATACGTCGCTCGAACGACGCGTAATCAATCAAGCCCCTCTGAATCATGCCGAGCGGTACCTCACGATTCGGCGATACTCGGTTACCCGGGGCGTTCACGATGAGTTGCTCGGACCAGACGCGCTTTAGTGATTCAAGGTCACGGTTCAGGACCGCCAGCCGTTCCTGATCCTCCACGGCGCGAATGACGTCTTCGTCGGACCCTTCCAGCGCCTGCGCCTCTTGTGCTAGTGAGATCGTGACAAAGAACGTCGACACCGCGATGAACCCAATGACAAGTAACGACTGCGTCGTTTTCATTGAAATGTGCGAGGAAACGCTCAGGTGAGAGTAAGGGCTTCGCGGGCAATGTACGCTAGCCTCGATTTCCACGGTACTCTAAATGGCTAACAGCGGCCGGAGGTTGAGGGAGATCTCACGCAAACCGAATGGTCAAGCGCTTGCCGCCGAACCAAGGCATGGGAGTTCCGATTTCAGGGAGCCCTGAAGCGACAAGGTAGGGATTGTGAGCGCGCTTATCGAGCGTGACGATGACGTCGTTTGTCCCGACGGTAACGGTCGCGGACACGTCCAGGAGGTTGCGAAAGATTTTCTTCGCTTGAGCCCGTTCGTACTCCCTGCCGATCTTTGCCGCCATGAGACGATAGAGCGAGGCAGCCATCAAGGTGATCTGCAAGTCGAAGTCCACCTTGAGACCGACCATGGAGGAGAGCGCGTCGAGATGGAAGAACTGGATCGCATCCGAGATTCCGTTCTCGATGAGCATCCGGTGCGCGTAGCGCGTCACCAGAGAGGGGCAGGTAATCTTAAAGTTGTTGGTGAGCAGTACGGTCGGTTCCTCGTGTCCGAGATCGGTGACCGTCACCTGGCGCAGTTCCCCGTCGTAGCCTTTGATCCGGATGCGCTCATCTAGCACCTTCGGCGTTCGGTACGTACGGGTGAGCGAACGCAGCGTGATCCGGCGCCAGGCCGATGGCGGCCGGCTCCAGATCTCGCCCAACATTTTCCGCGATCGGCGCCGCAGGGTCAGGAAGTGGATGCCTCGCCGGGTGAGTTCGTTCAAGTGCTCGTGGGTGGTCAGCTGCGAGTCAAAGACCAGTTCCGCAGGAAGGCTACCCGTGTGTTCCTCCCAGAAATCGACGAAGCGGAGGATCTCCGAAGCGTGCTCACTCCTGGTGATGCCCGCATTGGCGTAGCACAGAACCCGTTCGTCCGCATCGCGGGCCACAAAAACGAGAACGCCTTTTTGGCTTCGGCTCCTGCTCGAGACGTAATGTTTCTCGAGCGGTTCTTCCTCGCTGTTGGCGGGAACCGTGTGGAAATCGAGATCGATGGAGGAACCCCGCTTGAGGCCTCCTCTCTGGACCTCCTCAAACCAGGCCCCCATCAGCTTCAGATTCGCCTGATGGTCGACGCGCGAACTGTAGGCGGCCAGGTACGAGCGTTTAGGAACCGCGTTTAGTCCGGCAAAGAGCGCGATCCCCTCGTCGAAGACCATATCCATGACGTGGCTCTTGCGTTCTTTGCCGATCAGCTTCAGAGCCAGGAGGGTGCGCAGGGCTTGCTCGGCAGGAATCATCCCCGATCCCGGCAGGTCGACCTTGTCAAGAACCCTTCTCAGATCGAGGTCTTTCATCAGAGGAACGAACAGAAACAGCCCGCCGACGCGCGTACGGAACGTGCGCTCCGAGAGATTGAGCATGGCTACGTCGGCTACCGCTGCCGGCTCCGGTTTGAGGGTCGATGGGCGCTCCTCGTCCCGGCGTCTCGGCAGACGGGCAAAGCCTTCCTCCCGGAGCAGGACCGACAGGGCATTGATGCTGATCTGGTGACCGGCCGCAGCCAACTCGCGCTGAAGGTCATAGACGGAGAGGTTCTTCTTCCGCATGGCGACGGCCAGGGTCCGCACGCGGTCGCGCACGGGAGCGGCCTGGGGACCCCGCTGGACGTCCTGAAAGAAGGAGTCGCGTTTTTTAGGATCGTGCCGAAACTCGTGGCACAGCACGCGAAAGGCGCCCGGGGTATAGCCGAATCGTCGGGCCACTTCGTGGGAGGGCTCGCCATCGACGAAGTACGCACGCAGAGCCTCGTACTGACGATGCGCAGGTTTCTCCGGGCTCAGGAAGAACCGCGCCTCCGAGGGGCTCGTTATGCCATTGCGATGACTGATCGCCATGACACAAGTTACTACATACCACAGAACACGTCAATGTCGCAGGCCGGGGCTCTCCAAAATATAGGGTGGACTCGAGAATGCGTGTCGGCAAAAGAAGAAAGGCTCAAGCCGGAGAGCAGGGACATTCTAGCTATAGAACACCCGTCCACCCATATCTGTACTCGATATAACTAACGCCCCAGGAGCTAATTAGACGAGCCCCCGCCCTGAAGATCGGCCACAAATCTCCTGTGCGCCAACGCTCACAGAGTGCGGTGGAAATCGAGGCTAGACCAGAAGATGGAAGCCCGCTTCGATTCACTCCGAGCGGACGTCAAGAGCGAGCTCTCGTCTCTGGAGACACGTCTGACCAACAAGATCATCGCAACGATCGTCCTACTGGCGACGGTTATGAGTCTGCTGAAACTCTTCGTCGACTGACGCGCCTACTTCTCTTCCTCCTCGTCCTTCCCCATCAGTTGATTAATCCCCTCGAGAATCACCGCCTGCTTCTCGGCATCCTCCACAACTCCAAGCTGCTCCGTCAGAATCTCCAGTGCCTGTGAGCTGGCATCCGATGCAATGCGGCGCACCGTGAAAGGAAGCACCTTCGGCAGGGGGGAGGCGAGCGCGATCTCGATCGAGCGGCTCATGTCCAGCGGAACGGCGGGCTCCATGGCGTACCACACCATCATCGGGAGATTCTGGTCCTCCGCGTCTTCGGCTCGCGACGTCAGTCCTTCGACGACGGCCCATCTCCGCTGCGGCTCGACGCGCTGCATCGCGCTGGCGAGGTAGAGGCGAACCAGCGCGGAGTTATCCTCGCGCGACATCCGGGCGAACTCAGCCAGTGCGGCGTCGGTCACCTGCCGGTCCTCCGCAAGAAGCTGAATCGACCAGCTTCGGATGTGCTCGCTCTCGTGCTTCAGCAGGGCAATCAGATCGGCATCGGAGAGTCCGCCCGTCACGTGCAGCGCCCAGAGCGCCCGCAGCTTCCGCGTGTCGTCCGGATTTTCACTGAGAATCTTCCGCAACGAAGCGTGGACC
>DATKEJ010000303.1:0-3019 GCA_035512315.1 Rhodothermales bacterium
CCCGAACACCCAGCCAATTCACCCGCCGACCCTCAAGATTCCCAGACTTCACTGCGATCTCGATCAGAAAACGCCTGGTTGAGAACCTGGAGTGACATTTCGCGTGACATTCCTCGGCAAATTGCGGGCGAAGCGCTCCGAAATGTCACCCGAAAATGTCACTCAGGCGGCAGAGACGGAAGGAGCCACCCCGGTCACCATTCCTTGTGCCGACTGCCTGCCAGCCTCCCACGCCGAGCAGGGCGCCGGTCTCCTTACTTCCGGCGAACGCGAACACCATGCGCATCGGCGCGCTCGATGCCGGCGGCGTCGATGTTGGAGATGCGAACAAGGGATTTCAGTGACCCCCCCTTGCCTCCGTGGTCCAGTTGAATGACGCCCAATCCGGGTGTGCTCCCGGTCGCCACGTGGGGATCGCCTGTCAGCGGCGTCGGGCCACGCAGCGACATGTAGAGACGATTGCCGGCGGGGGCGATGTCTCCCAGGTCTGGTGCCGGATCTGCGCTCACCGCTCCGGCCAGTTCGACAGGTTGAAGCCGGGCGTTGGTGGCCACGTCAAAGACTTCCGCAAGGTTGCCTCCCCGATCGAAGACCCACAGGTACTGGCCGTGTTTGGTCACTACCATCCCGTGGGCATCGCGGCCCGCCCCGTCGTCGGAATAGACAACGAGCGGTGCCGGAACGTTGGGAGGATTCAAGCCGGAATAGCCGGTCAACGGAAAACGGTACACGTCGAACTCGTGCAGGTTCGCCGCTGTTCCGCCTCCGGAGTCGATGAACAAGGATCCGCCAGCCATGGCTCCCCCACATCCGTTGCCGTGCACGGCTGCATGATCGTACTCCGCGAGGATGCTCATTGGATTCGTGCGCGGATTGACCACGAAGAGGCCGCCTCCGCGCAGTGTGATGAAGCCCAGGTCGCCCGTGCCATCGATGACCGGGCAAATCGGCGCGTTGTCGGGGCGGATGCCTGGACCCTCGCAGGGTATAGCGTTGGGTGTGAAGCACAGCGCGAGATCAAGCGTTGCGGAGGGGTCGAACGCAAAGGTGTTGGTAGCGTAATCGGTGTCGATCCGCTCGAGCAGTTTGCCGTTCTGGTTCGCCACGAGGATGTAGCTGTCGTCTGGGGACGGGAAGGCCGCGTGCGCCTGCCGCGCGCCACCGGCACCGATGGATGTGCGTACGCACCCGACCGGTTCGCGCGCGGCGGCATCGAAGAGGACGACATGTCCGCTCGCGACGAACGAAAGTATCGCGTGCGTCTCTGTGGCGTTGAACATCAACATATGCGGGCGAACCGGATTCGCGCCGGTTTCGGCGACGCACAGGGTGGCCGCCTCGTCGGCCAGGTCAATCATCTCCGCAGCGGCGCCCGGTGCAGCGCCACCGGCGAGGCTCGCGCCGTCGAAGATATAGATGGTCCCACCGAACGCCTTGCCGGGGGAATTCGACTGATCAATCAGCCACACTTCGTGGCGCTGTGCCTCCGCGGACGGGACGCCAATACACGTGCACAGAACGAGACAGAAGAGGAGTCTTTCCATCATGGGCCTCCTTTTCGAAGCGAGATACGCTAGCCGTCACTTCCCGGGTTGCGGCACAATTCGGAGATACGGTCTCGGCGCGTTCCAGCCTTTCGGGTACACCTTCGTTGCCTCTTCGTTAGAGACGGATCCCGCAATGATCACGTCGTCGCCGTAGTTCCAATTGACCGGTGTGGCGACTTTGTATTTCGCGGTCAACTGCAGCGAATCGACCACTCGTAGCACTTCATCGAAGTTTCGTCCCGTGGTCATGGGATAGACGATCATGAGCTTGATTTTCTTGTCTGGCCCGATGACAAACACAGTACGGACCGTCTGATTGTCTGCCGGCGTTCTGCCTTCACAGGTACCCTCGAGGCTGGCCGGCAGCATCCCATAGAGCTTCGCGATCTTCAGATCCGTATCGCCGATCATCGGATAGTTCGGAGCGTGCCCTTGTGTCTCCTTGACGTCAGTCGCCCAGCGTTTGTGGTCGTCGACCGAATCCACGCTCAGTCCGATGGCTTTGGTATTTCGCTTGTCGAACTCGGGCTTGAGCTTGGCCATATAACCAAGTTCTGTTGTGCACACCGGCGTGAAGTCCTTGGGATGCGAGAACAGCACGGCCCAGGAGTCGCCGATCCAGTCATGAAAACGAATACGGCCAGCGGTCGTCTCGGCCTCGAAATCCGGAGCTAGGTCGCCAATCTGAAGAGTCATCGCCCACCTCCTTGATGGATCACGTCGCACAATGGGAGCGCAGCTCGCCGTTCCAACTATTCCCCGACAGACGATCTCTCACCTAGTAAATGGCATGGTCTCAGCCGTACCATTCAACTTCGCCTCGGTCAGGTCTGGCTCCTTGACCAGCCGCCGGCACTGCGAAGGAGAGGAGCATGCCGGCCATTCCGCTTGCCATTCCCTAGAGGATTAGCGTTCGCACCATCGGTCCCTCCAGTCATTGCTTCGGACGTTTACGTTCCATCGACCTTCTTGAGCGTGACCCTGAATAGCTTTCTCGGAGGCGGTCCTTCTTCGAATTCATTGATGTCGAGAACCTCGTATCCAGTAGTGAGAAGCGAAACCTTCGCGCGGTCGAAGAAGTGGACGATGAAGCCGCCGACCTCGTGCATGTCCTCGCCCCTCTGAATGCCAGTCCGGTAATGCGGGTCGCCTGTATGCCGCACGGTGTAGACGTGTAGACCGCCGGACTTCAGAACGCGGAGGACCTCTCCTGCGAGCTGTTCGAGTTCGACCACCGTGAGGCCCATGCAAAACAACATGTGCGAGTAGCAGCACTCGAACGTCACGTCCTCGAACGGCAGCCTCGTTCTCACGTAACACAGCGCTCTGACGCGCCCCTCGAGTCGCTGTGCCTTGGCCTTCGCGACAATGGCGTCGACCGCCGCTTGTGCATCGTCGACCACCGTCACGTGGAAGCCCAGCCTGGCAAAACATAGCGTGTCGCGACCTTGACCGCCGCCGAGCTCGAGCAC
>DATKEJ010000304.1:0-8032 GCA_035512315.1 Rhodothermales bacterium
GTTCGGCCGCTGCACTCCACCACCCGAACATCGCGACCGTCTTCGAGATCGATGAGCACGACGGTCAGCCGTTCATCGCGATCGAGTTCGTGGACGGACAAACCCTCGAGGAGCGCATCGCAAAAGGCCCGCTACCGTTGAAGGACGCAGTGTCCATCACCTCCCAGGTTGCGGAGGGCCTCAAGGTTGCCCACGCCGCCAACCTCGTCCCTCGCGACATCAAGTCGGCGAACGTCATGCTGACACGCGACGGTAAAGCGAAAATCCTGGATTTCGGACTCGCGAAGACCGCCGCGTCCACAAAACTGACGCAGATGGGCTCGACCCTCGGCACGGTTGCCTACATGAGCCCGCAGCAGGCGCGCGGCGAGGACGTCGATTACCGGACCGATCTCTGGTCGCTCGGCGCGGTACTCTACGAGATGATTTCGGGCAAGCTTCCATTCCCGGGAGATTTCGAGCAGGCTGTTGTGTATTCGATCCTCAACGAGGAGCCCAAGCCGCTGACGGCCGTTCGGACGGGCGTGCCGATGGGACTCGAATGGATCGTAAGTAAGCTCCTCGCTAAAGATCCCGACGATCGGTACCAGAACGCGGCGGATCTCCTCGTCGATCTCAGGACGGTCGATCTGTCATCGCCCGGACTGAGCAGGGTTAAACCCCCGTCGGGCGTCCTGCCAGAAGCCGTCGCCCGCCCGTCTTCGTCCGCCGGCCGGATCCAAGCAGAATCCTGGCCGATGATGGCGCTCGCGCTGGCCGCCGGAATCGCGGTCACGGCGCTAGCATGGTACCTGTGGCCGGAACAGCAGATTCACTTCGAGCGATCGGTAAAGCGATTTGAAGTACGACTCCCCGTGAAGGGTAGTATTGCCGGGTTGGACATCAGCCCGGACGGCGGCAAAATCGTCTACGCCGATCTGGACAACACCGCCGACAACGTACACGTAATGGATCTGTCAACGGGCGCCATTCGAACGCTCGACGGCTCTGCGGGGACCCTCGTCGTCTCAATTTCGCCGGATGGCGAGTGGGTCCTCCTCACCAAGGATCTTTCGATACAACGCGTCTCGCTGGCGGGCGGCGCTCCCCTCACGGTGACAACCTCCACGGAAGGTACTCCGCGGGCATCATGGGGGCCAAGCGACTGGATCATCTTCGAGAACGGCCAGGCGATATGGAAAGCATCCACTTCGGGAAGCGAGGCCCGGCCTCTCACCATAAAGGACACAGCGACCGGGGAAGTAGATCACGACTGGCCGCAAATGCTGCCGGATGGTGAGACCATGATGGCAACGATCGAATACCTCGACAAGCCGTCAACAATCGGATTCTGGGACGCTGAGACGGGCAGAAAGAAGGGCCAAATTCCGTTCCCGGGCTACCGGGTTCGGTACGTACCATCGGGTTACCTCCTGTTTGTCTTTGGGGGACAAACAGGAAATCTCGTCGCCCTCCCGTTTGATGCCGCTACTCTCTCTGCCACGGGGTCATTGATATCGGTAACGACCAACGTCAGCACAGCTGTCACCACTGTATCCGACGGGGGAACACTTGTTAGTGGCGACGTGCAGGGCGGCGAGCTCCGCATCATCAATCAGACGCGCCTGTTTGCCGTTACATTCCCGTCAACAGCGAGACCGTTAGGTTTCGAACCGATCGTTTTCAGGAATTTCGAGCTGAGTCCGGATGAAAAGAAGTTGGTCGCGCAAATTAACACGGTCAGGTCGATCACCGGCGGTCTAGTCGAGGGGACTGAGGACGTCTGGGTCCTCGACCTGGAACGCGGGACCCAACTTCAATTGACATTCGGTGGTTCTGGAAGGAACCCCACCTGGACGGCCGGCGGAGACTCGGTGGCGTATGTATATAGTCCGACCGGGCTGACCAGGGCCATGATCCGTGCTGCTGACGGATCGGGTGAGCCCCGAGACCTTTTCGACGTCAACGCAAACATGTTCGACCTCGACATCTCCCCTGACGGCAGTCACGCCGCCTATGTACTTGGCGAAAGCAACATCGGAGTGACGCGGCTCATCGTGCGCGACATGCACACCGGTGCAACCGTTGATCTTTCCGGCAGCGAGGATGCCAACATCCGCAATCCGACCTTCTCTCCCGACGGGCGGTACGTGGCGTACGAAAGAGGGCCGCGTATCCTGGTGAGAGCCATAGACGGAAACAGTGTCCCGATCTACGTGGGGCAAGCCAGGTTGCCTTTATGGTCGAGAACTGGGACGAAGCTAATCGCCGGCGCCGCCGACACAGGGAACTTGATTGCCTACGACGTTTCGCTCACACCGACCTTTTCGGTCGACCGATACACCCCCCTCACCTATGAACTGGGTCAAACGGACCAGTACGACGTGTTCTCGGATGGCCGATCGGGGATTTTCAATCTCTCGAACCCTAACGACAGGACAGACGGGAGCGCGGCTCCTGCCACGAGGGACACGACCGCGACGGTTGTGGTTACGGTGAATTGGTTGGAGACGCTGAAGTAGTTCGAGGTTCGAGGTTCAAGGGGTCAGTCATCCCGGACTTGATCCGGGATCCAGCGCTTTCGTCGGGTCACGCCGTAACGTCTTGAGCACTCCGCGTTCTTTGCGGTCTTTGCGTGAGAGAATCTGCTTCCTTCGCGCCTTTGCATTCTTTGCGGCTAGGGGGATCTGAGTCAATCGGTTTCGGACCTCGTTGCGGCTCAGAGAAAGGGAACATCCGCCGCACCTCAGACATACCAAACCGTAGACTGAATAAATTAAGTCTAACTACTAGACGGTGATTAAATCACTCGGGCAGTTCGCCGCTGCGGTATCGGCTCCTCGAAAATGGGTACTCAACGCCCACGCGGTGCTCGGGCTGGACTTGGAATACTCCGTCGAACGCGCCAAAACCCTCTCGATATCGAGGCTGCTCGAAACGGAGTGGTCCATTCCCCTCAAGAAGGCATTCGATCTGGCCCAACAGATTCTGTTGCTTCAGAGTGACAAGCCCGCGTGGCGGATCGTCTCCCCGGACGGCTTGAGCACGCTCTCGATCGACCGCGAGCGCGTTCTCTCGGATTTCGCGGTAAGGCTGTCTTTCGCGCTCGTGGGATATGCGCAACGACGCTCTGGGCGACCCAGAAAGAACGAGGGTACAGGTGTGGCCGCGGCGATGGAACATGGCGTCGATGTATCGCTGCTCGAATCATCACTAGAGTCTACGCCCGCTGAGAGACTTCGCCGTCTCGACGAGAATGCGACGTTTGTCAGCAAACTCCGAGTCGTCCGACCATGAGTCTTCTCAGCATGATGGAGGGCCTGACCGAAGCCTCGGTCGATTTTGTCGTGATCGGAGGCGTGGCAGCACGGGCACACGGCTCAACGCGAATTACCGAGGATCTCGATATCTGCTACAGTCGCCGTCCCGAGAACGTTGATCGGCTGGCCAGGCTGCTGGCATCCTGGGGAGCCTACCCTCGCGGGATCGATCGGGATCTCCCCTTCTTTATGGACGCACAGACTTTCAGGACTACACCCATTATGACATTGATCACGGCGGAGGGGGCGCTCGATGTTTTCGACGAGGTTAAAGGCGTCGGAGATTTCGAATCGGTGAGGGCGTCGTCCGTTATCGTCGATGCCGGAGACTTTCGGTTCCGGGCGCTCAGCCTGGAGGGACTTCTAGAGGCCAGGCGAGCAGCCGGCCGTCCGAAAGACATCGACCAGATTCCGGAACTGAAGGCGCTGATTGAACTGTCGGGCTCCGACAAACATGAAAAGCCGCGACCAGATCCCACTGAATAGTGCTTGCCTGCAGCGCACGGGGATTTATACTCGTGTGCCGTCAATCATGTGCATACCGTCCACTTCCGTCGAGCAGGCGCAGACGACGCACCTGGTGGGATACGTCGTCTGCGCCGCGACGTCGTGGTCATATTCCCGATGCTGATCGGCTTCAGCTGACGGGTTCGGTACTAGTCACAGGCCTTCGTGCGTGGGCCGGGCGCATCTCACAAGATAAACGCGATAACAACAAGAATGACAAACACGACGAGAAGGACCTTTGCGATCCCTGCGGTGAGACCGGCAACCCCACTGAAACCTAACACTGAGGCTATCAGAGCGACGACGGCCAGAACGATGATGAGTTGCAGCATAATTTATTTACTCCTAATAAGCTTTATAGGCGGTAGGTACGCGCAGATCGGCAACGGAAATGCGATTTCAGCATAAAACATAACTCGCGAACCTCGTCGCCGATCAGACTGAATTGTAACGAACGAGGCCCCAAATTGTTCATCCGTTCTGCCGTGCAGGCATCTCCGACAAAGACGTGATCGTTGGAGTCGGCCACACTCCTACTCCGGCACCTGGCACCCGTCTTCGCCCAGAAGGGCTTCGCCGGCCAAGTTCTGGCACATGGTTCGCACATTTAGGATATTTGGTCGATTGAGGAATATTGCCCGCTGCCACGACCATGTCACCGATCGCCGTTACAACGAAGAAGAGATCGCGACGATCTTCGAGCACGCCGCCTCGGCCCAGCGAGCGGAGGCCTAGGCCTCTCTGGATACTCTGCGGCGTGGCTTCGGGATTGGGCATGGGCCCCTAAGCGAAAAATGCAGATGGAAGGAGTTGCCGAGCGGGCACTCAAGGGCAAAGGCCCGATGGCGAAAGTGCCGGCCGACGCCGCAAAATCGGGGCAGGAGTATTCGCCGTCCACACTCCTGGATATTCCCGACGAGGATTCCAGCTCGGACGAAAATCAGTTAAAGGAGCGCCGGGTGCGAGAGTGAACGGTCGGGGCGGATCACTCTTTGAGCAGCTCCAGACAGTGCATGACAGCCCGCCCGTTGTGGTACGGCGACTTCCATATCCAGTTGGCATCCGTTGCCTTGCCTCCAGATGGGATGCCGGACTTGTCCTCAATAACCAGGTACCACTCACCACCCGACCAATCAATCTGATGGCGGTCGATCCAGCCCAGTGTTTCTTCAAATAATTGAAAATACATGGCTTGACCGGTGAGCACATACATATGCAGCGTGCCCAAGAGCGCCTCCGCCTGCGTCCACCAGACTTTGTTTCGCTCGTTCGCAGGCTTCAGCAGTCTCCCCCTGAAATAGAAACCGGAGTCGGTTCGGTCCCACCCGTAGCGGACCGACGTCAGGAAGAGGTGTTCATACAGTTCCATAAACGGCGCGTTTGACGCGCCCAGCGCCCTGTTTGCCTCGATGAGCATCCAAATATTCTCGAAATCGTGACCATAGGTAACGCGGTTGAATTTTCCGGCGGAATGCCTTTTCCAGTCGCTCGAAAAGACGTCCGTGCAGCCTCCCCCTTCCTTGGAGACCACGGTGGTGCTTTGGATCAGAATCAGCTCGGTGAGACGCCTCCGGATAAGCTCGGAGTCGGTGAGGTTCGCGTACCGGGTGAACGCCTCTAAGAGGTGAAGATGCGTGTTGAGCTGCTTGATGCCGGGTGGGTGTCCCATGTAGGAGGGTTCGTCCGTGTCCGGCTGCTTCCAGTCCCTCCTGAAGAACTCGTTGTAACCTCCGTTCTTCGCGTCATGGGCGTGGGTGTCGACGATCTCGAAGAGTTGATCGGCCATCTGACGCGCACTCTCGTTTCCCGTTGCGAGAGCAAACTCGCTGAGCCCGTACAGAGCGTATGCCTGACCGTACAGATGCTTGTCCGGCTTGGCGGCCAGGCCGGTTTGGAGGTCAATTTCCCAGTAGAAGCCGCCGCAATCCCTATCCCACAGAAAGTCCCTCAAATACTCAAACCCGTGCTGCGCCCAACGGATGTTTTCGTCGGATGTGCGGCCGAAGTTTATCAGTCTGGATGCGAACCAGAGTGTTCTGGACTGGCTGACGAGATTTTTGTTGCGGTCGGGCTGCCACTCTCCGGACATGCTGCATTCAGCGAGGTAGCCGCCTGACTTAAGATCCAGGCACGTCGGAAACCAGAAGGACAGGATGTTCTCGTCCAGGATCGCCTGGAGCTTTTTCCGAATCCGATCTTTGACCTCGTCAGGCAATTTGTATTCGCCCCGATCGAGGGACGCGACGAAGCGACGCGCCTGGCGCTGCTCGAATAGGGTTCGGAGCCGGTGGAGTCCTCGTATGCGCATTAAGGGACGATACAGCTTTTCGACGAGATCCGGATAGGTGGCGGTCACTCCGTCCAGACGATGAGGTGACGATGCTGGTTTATTCGACGTTCGACGTTCGACCCCTCCGGGCTCGATGAACGGACAACCAGGTCCCAGTGAACGACGCTCGCCCCTTCGGGGCAGGCTCTTCGACGTTCGACGTTCGACGTTCGACGTTAAGGCTTCCTCAGCACGGCCGCGGCAATCAGCGATATCAGCAATCCGCCCGGGAAGATCTCCAGGAACGTCATCGGCATCCGATAGAACACGTTAGCGTAGTTCGCCGTCATCTCCTCCATGTCCGCTTCGATCCGGGCGATCTCCGCGTCGTCGACTCCATCCGCCTTTGCTTCGTCGACTGGCAACGACCGACTACGCGTTCATCGATGATCAATCCCTGCAATAACGGAAATAGCAAGACCAATGAGAAAAGCCGTACCGAATTTGATCACTCCGCCCAGCTCCTGGTCGCGATATCGCCTGACGGCGACGAAAATTACTCGAACCCGGAACCCTCGACTGACTCGGGGCAGGCTCTCGAACCTCGAACCTCGAACCCTAGTAGTGATAGCGCGCCTGCAAGAAATCCAACCGATCGTCTCGGACGAGATAAACCAGTCGATGCTCTTGTGTAATGCGTCGTGACCAAACGCCTGGACCGATCGCTCGCAATGGTTCAGGCTTGCCGATGCCGGTGAAGGGTTCGCGCGCAACCGCCTCCACGAGTTTCAGAATTCGAAGCGCTATCTTGCGATCGTGTTTCACCCAGAACTCGAGATCCTCGCGAAACTCGGCCTGGAATACGACGATCCTGTCAAGCTTCGCGCTCAAGACGGAGCTCGGTCGCCAACTGCCTGATAGTGGACGCCGGACCATCGCCTTCCAACGCCCGGTGCAACGCTTGCATCAGCCGCTGTGCGTTCTTCGGCGAGCGAAGGAGATGCGCGGTTTCGACGAGGCCCTCGAACTCGGATGCCGGGATGAGCACCACGTCCTCCGTGCCGCGACGATGGAGCACCGCCGCCTCCCTGTTCTGGACGACCTGATCCCAGATCTTCGCGAGGTTGGCTCGGGCTTCGGTGTAGGAGAGCTTGATCGTTGGCATATTGGTTGTACGTATTACCAGTACAGGGTTCGACAAACCGTTGTGGGACGTGTTCCCAATCCGGTAGTGTCTCCCTGAGTCTGCTTCACCAGGCGTTACGCCATGTAGCACGGTTGCTTCAGCGCCGTGCGGTTCCATTCAGGAGAACAAATCCGCGTGCGCCCCTGACCTGATCAGGACCAGTTCGTCATCGGTCCTCTGGTAAAGGAGGAGCCAGTCGGATTCAATATGCAGGTCGCGGACGCCCGTCCATTGCCCTGTCAATTCGTGATCGTGGAGCCTCTCTGGTAGCGCATCGTCGGAAAGCAGCAATTCAATGACTCTCTTAAGCTTGTCGAGATCTTTCGAACGCCGTTTCAGCCTTCGGACGTCTCGTTTGAATTGTGTCGTCCGGCGAATGGACCTCATCTAGATCCCGAGGTCTTCGTACAGCTCCGCCGTGCCGGTGAAAGATCTTCCCTTTCCCGACCGACCTTCGTCGACAGCGCTTTGCGTGGCCACGTTTGGCAATTCCACCGGAAACGGGATTCCGTTGCGGAGCTGAACCTGCTTGTAGAACATCGCAATCGCCTGTGATGCGGTGATCCCAAGTTTCTTAAACACGGCTTCGGCCGCTTTCTTATCTCGGGCGCTTATTCGCGCGGATATGGTGCCGGTCTTGTTCATTGCGAAGAGTGATGTAACACTTTGTGTATGCATTGTATTACGTATAAGTAGAAAGGTGTTCCCGTGATCCGCCACTATCCGAGTACGCGAAATCCGCGCGTAAATAGCGCCATTCGTTAATCGTAC
>DATKEJ010000305.1:0-11434 GCA_035512315.1 Rhodothermales bacterium
ACAACCGCGGCCGATTCACAGAATGGACGGATTACGAGATCTACAATTGGGCCTACGACGCCTACTGGGATCGAGTCAATCAGGACTTCCTCATCTATATCGGAGGCCACGCTCAAGAGCGTATGGAGGCCGGCATCGCCGACATGGCCGTGATGAAACGGGCGTTCGCGACGGATCTCTCAGTGAACCCGGCAGACACGCTCGAGTATCGGTTGTCCGACAAGATCTTTGGCGAAATGGAGCCGTGGTCGTTCGTCCTCGGATGGCATTCGTACGGAAAAGACACGGAGGGTCAGCACATCACGCAGATGTCACGCCACACGCTACGTCAGGAGGCGCTCAACACGTTTCCCAACATGAGCTTCATCACCCATATCCCACTGCGGGAGGCATATCGTTTCGAAAACAATCACAACGTCGATCCGGATGAAACGCTGGTACCCGAACCAAAGGTCTATATCACATGTGTTCAGACTGATGGACTCGGAGTCGGATCGTGGTTCAGGGGCGGGCGCGGAGACATCCCGTACGCGTGGGAAACGGCCGACGGCATCTCGATGGAGCTTTTTCCGGTGCTGCTCGAGATGTTCTACGAGACGTCGACGCCGAACGACTACTTCATCGGTGCATTGTCCGGCCCAAACTATATGTACCCGAAATCGATACCCCGCCAGGTGCTGCCGGAGGTCATCTCCCGGGCGAAGGATCAAATGACAATGATGGATCTGCGCGTGTGGGGGATCATGGATTACACGGAAGGCAATCGGTATCATGGCAACATCGACGTACCGAAGTACGTCGTCGACGCGTATTACGAAGGGATGCCCGACGCCCTCGGATTCATCAACGGATACGGCCCGGCGCACACGAACGACTACCGGGACGGGCTGCCGTTTATCTCGTACGAGTATTACCTCGCTGTCGACCGACCGGAGGATGATGCCACGCAGGATCTCCAGGAGTTGATCAACCTGAACCGCCAACGTCCGTACTTCCTGCCGATTCACGTTCGGGAATCGAGCGACGTATCGCGCGTTAAGCGGATCCTCGATCGACTGGGGCCTGAGGTCGAGGTCGTGCCGATGGATGTTTTCATGAAACTGGCGTCGGCCAGACCGACCTTTCGGACGAATTATTGGGAATAGTGCTTGGTGCTTGGTACTAGGGAGGCAATGTTGGATTCCGGCTTTCGCAGGAATGAATGCCTATACAGCCACCCTCCGGTCACAGGCGGAAGTAGATGCTCATGTCAACCAAGTGGGCATCGAACAGCTTCTCGGGATTGCTGGAGTCTCGGCGCTCGAACACATAGTCGGTCTTGAATCGCAGCCGGTCGGTCAGCTGCTTGGTCCAAGCTACGCCGAACTTCCATTGAAAGTCGCGCCGAAGGAAGTCCTCGTCTTCAATCTCGACTTCGTCGAACTCGTACAACTTGCGACGATTCTCGACGAAAAACTCGAGCCCACTCGTGGCGGAGACCGGCACATCGTAATCAAGCGTGAAAGTCCAGCGCTTGTACCGGCTGTCTCTGTCATCGATGATCTTGGTCTCCCACCGCACCTCGAACTTGAGCTCTGCGTCGTTGTCCAGCTTTTGTTCGAACTCGACTCCGACATTGGGTTTGAACTCGTTGCGCGTGTCCACGTCAAACCGTTTCCAGCGCAGCGTGCCGTAGAGGTTGAGCCGGTAATCGTCGGTGAATCGGTACTCGAGATTCTGCGCCACCTGGTACTGATTCGAAAGATCTCGGTCTTCGCTCGTCCCGGCCACCGAGATCTCCCCTCTCGTCTCGGTCCTGAACGATCCGTCCTGATCTTGTCGGAGCACACCGACGAGGAGATGGCTGAAGCGATCCCAACGGTCGGTGCCCGAATAGTTGTGTCGAGCGACATGGTAGTTCAACTGGGCGACCGGCTTGATTCGGCGGCTCCGAAGCTGCGCCATCACGGCCGGCACCATGCCAAAAGAGTCCAGGTCGTCTTCGTTGTGATTAATATTGCTGTCGAATCGACTCAGGTAACCGAGCTCCAAGATCAGGTTGTCACGCCGAATCGTGTCCAAAAGCGACGTGTCCTGGATATCGGATAGCCTCGTATCCGACTTGAGCTCAACGTGATGGGGAGCGGACTTAGACTGCGCGGCCTGCACGCTGCCCCTTCCCATGCCCTTATCCGATGCCGTCGCCGGCTCGTCCTTCGCATCGTCCACTTCGCCGGCCTCGCCCTCAGCCATCTGCGTCGGCGCCGCGGGCAGCTCCGCCAACCAGGTGTCGGCGGGAGCGTGAGCAGGCAGATCGTCTTTCGAGTCAAGCGCGGTTTCGAAGTCAGGATGTCGTCCAACGACCACCCTGTACATCCGGGTGTTGCCAATGACCACGGGCACAACGGCAACGTCAGGCGCATCCTCGGACTCGTATCGGGCGGCGAGCGCCCGGGCCGCGCCAAGATCACCGGTGGATGCAACGACCCACCCGTACTCCGGCCGAGCTGTGTCCCGTCTGGAATTGTCGGCGGGGCTCTGCCCTGGCAGATTGCTGATACCGACGATCAACAACATGACACTCACAAATCCTACTCCTCTCATCTCAGCTCACTCCCTTGGTTACGGAGTTGCGGTGGACCAAGTCCGATAACCTTTCCAGCGCGGCCTCGAGGATGTCGCGCGTAAACGGTCTCCTGTCCGATATTCGCCGGCTGATAGCGACGTGCCTCGCCAGCGTTAGGACGGTGAACGTTTCAATGTCAAATCGAAGATCACGTCCCAACTCTCTCGCCAGAACATCGATGAAGCGGTTCTCAAAGTCCCGTACGATGTTTTCGTCGATGCGTCGCCGGACGGCTGCCTCCCACAGGTGCCCGATATAGTTCCCGGCATCCAGTGCCGGATGTGACATGCAGTACAGATCCAGGTCGACGAGCCAGACCGAAGTCTCGTCCATAAGAATATTGTCAGGATAGAAATCGCGGTGGGCAGGCACAGCCTCCCGCGCAGGCAGCTCCCTTACTGCGAATCTGCAACCTTTCTCGAGCTCTGAAATTGCAAGCAAAAGATCAGCACGCTCTTCGGCAACAACGGAAAGCTTTTCGCTCAGTGTCTCGATTTCTTTCTCAGGCGAGTGGAGTCGTTCCGTCAGAGGGCCTGATCTCTGGAGCTTGCACAATGCGTGGGCAACGCGGGCGGCGGAACCAGCGCCTCCACCACGCTCCAGGCCGATCCACCCGTTCGCTGCGTTGATCCGGCGCTGAAGCCACATATTCAGTTCGGGGATCTCGCCCAGAGGCTCGGCCACTCGCACTCCATCAGCGGAAGTGGGCCCGAACTCGCCGTTCCAGAATGCCCTTTGAAGCGTCCACGCACGACGATCGAGACCTTTGACCCTCAGCTTGCCGAGGACGGCCTGACCGTCAGCAAGCTGGTAAGCGATCAAGCACCGCCTGCCGGGCCGGTGCTTTACGATGCTCGATGAGACAACAAGAGACCCGTCGGAGGTATGATTGGAGCTCCAAGGCATCGTTGTAAGAAGGACGTTCATTCTGGCCATGTCGGTTGCTGCAGCCAGCACGGAGCTGTCATCCCCGGCCGCACCAGAAGTCGCCCCAGACCCCGCAGCGCGGGAGGATGAGGGTGTTTCGATGGACCCGATGACCTCCGGCCCGCGGTGGGCATCGCGCCCGAGGTCACGGGCAAAGGCCAGGATCCTCCGGGTAATCTCCGGCCAGTCTTCAGTTCGGGCCCTGAACGGGCGAGGCAGCAAGAGAATCAGCGATGCGACGGTCAACAGATCCAGGAGCCGTTCATCCATGGGCAACTGGTATCCGCGGTACGCTCTGATCATCCGGCCGCGGACGCTCGCCGCAATGTCGCCGGTCATGGCGCCGCGAAGAGCATCGTAAATGAGATGCGCCAATATGTTACCGGCATCCGATTCGAGCTGGCCGAATACGGCGCTGTCGAAATCGATAATCGCAACGTTGCCATCGTCGACGAGAACCTGATCGGCATAGAAGTCGCCATGGATGGGGACCTGGCGCGACTTCCAGTGCTCGCGGAGATCACTCGAAAGGCGGTTCAGAACCTCTGCTGCTTCAGCGGACAACTCCGGCATGACGTGCACGGTTGATGCAATTGCGGCCTCAAGCGCCGCAACGACCGACTCCACCGAACGGGTATGCAGTTTTCGGACCCTCGAAGTATGAAACTGGACCAGCATCCCGCCCAATGCGTCGAAGACGCTTGATATGCTTCCGCCTTCCTCGATATACCTGCTGAGAACGTCCCCTTTGAGCCAGTTGAAAGCCAGGATGTGTTGTCGGTCAGAATTGCCGACCAGCATTGCCGCCCGAACTCCCGACCTCCTCACGACCTGCTTTGCGGCAAGCTTCGCGTGCCGGAAGTCGCTGCGAGTTAGAAACTTGACGGCGTACGCTTCTCCGGTCGCCGTCTCCAGCCGCGCCACGAAACGTCGCTCGGGCTTGTACCGGATAGGCGCCAGCGTTGCACCGCGCATGTCGCGGTCGTCCTCGAACATGCGCGGCAGAAGTTTCCCGTCCAGGCTCCATTCCCTCAAATTCGAGAGCGACTCGAGCCGCGCGTCGTTCGGGAAGAAGTGTATGAGCGTCTCGATGTCGTCAAGAAGCAGTGTCTGGGGCTCGCCCGACTGAGAGGCGGAAAACTTCCTCGCGGCCTTCAGAAGCTTCGGTCGATCACCCCGGCTGAAGGCTTTGGCGTAGCCAAGCTTGGGGATACCGCTGGCCTCAAACACATACCCGACCAGACAGTTGACTCCAGGCTTGAGTCGGACGTAATCGGGTCTCACACGGAGCGCGTCGAGACCCAGTCGCTCGGCGATTCGGTCGCCGATCGCCTGCGAGTTAAGCACAGTGGCCAGTCCCGGCAGTTCCGGCTCCCGTGCAAACAGATCGATATCGTGCGCAGTAATCTTCAACGGTTTTCAGGCGGTCTGGAAAGAGGTCCCGGCAAGAGCCCCATGGTTCAGGCTCCATGCACGGGCAGCATTGATGCGTCGATTCGCCGAGTCGCCGGCGGCAGAGCGCTCGGGGTCATATCCGGCGACTTCAAGCACGTCGCCGGCAAGCCCACTGAAGACTTCTCGATCCTCCACGCTCATCTGTGTGCGCCAGTCGCGGAGTCCGGGGGTGGGTCGCAGCCACCGCCGTTTGGCCGAACCCGTCCCGCCGGGGTTTTCCTTCCCTTCGTAATAACGGGCCATTGCATCCGAATACCTGAGTCCCAGGAAGTCGCACACGCGACGTGTAGAGCCCTCAGAATCGGCGACGAGTTCGCGATGATGGAGCGTCAGAACGAGGTCCGGACCCAACAGGTCGGCGCCTTCCATGGCCCGACGGACGCTCCGCGACCACCAGAGCGCGGTGGTCGCCAGCGGATCCTGCTCCCAGAATTCAAGTCTCGCGGGGCCACGTTTTCGATCTCTTCGATCGGCCCATTCGAGGACCGACAGCGCGACGTCCCTTCCATCCCGCATGAGATGTATGAATTTAGCATCGGGGAACAGACTGCTCAACTTGGGAATCGAGGCGCAGTACGATGGCGTCTTCTCGCCGGCGAACGGTTTACCGTGCAGTGAGCCGAACACGTCGTAGAGATTGGACACAAATCCGGAATAAGTTCGCGCGTTCTCTGCGGCGGCCCGGACCTGAGCCTCGTTAAGTCCGAGCCGGCTGAATCTGTAATAGGAGAGCGTATCGTCTACGATCTTCGCCGTCATGATCGGGTCGTTGCCATCCCCCAGCAGGGCCTTGTCGATAACTGACAGTATGAAATGAGTATCATTTGCCACGGCCAGCTCCGGGTGGTTGTCGAGCATTCGCTGGAGCAGCGTCGTCCCCGAGCGTGCACACCCGACGGCAAAAACTATGGGGTTCCTGGCTGTTGTCATGACATTGCTCATCAGATTGACACTTTCGATTCTTGCGTTCGTTTGAAATCTCCCTTCGGTCCGAATAATCGCGCGAATGGCCCATTTGCGGCCTTGAGTTCCCTGGGTGAACCCGACTCGAGTATGGTGTGGTCGTCGACGAACAGGACGAGATCGGCGCCGATAACCTGATCCTGATCATGCGTAATGAAAAAGGTCGTTCGACCACGGCTTAGCCTCTCCAGAGCGTTCATTACGGCGGTCTGGTTCGCGACGTCGAGACCGGTGGTCGGCTCATCGAGGATCAGAATCGGGGCATTCCTGACCGCGGCGCGGGCAATCGCGATGCGCTGGCGCTGGCCTGCCGACAGGGTGACGCCCCGCTCACCAACCATCGTGTCGAAGCCTTCAGGGAGTTCGTCGATGAAGCCCTCGATGTTGGCCAGGCGTGCCGCTTCGCGAACCATCTCTTCGGACACGTCGTCGGCGCCGTAGGCGATGTTGTCCAGGATCGACGAGGCGAAAAGGACCGTGTCCTGGAGCACGAAACTGATCTGCCTCCTGAGAGACTCGAGCGTGTAGTCACGGACATCCTTCCCGTCCACGAGAATGCGTCCGGCGGCCACGTCGTACAGGCGTGGAATGAGGCAGACGATCGTAGACTTCCCGGCTCCCGACGGTCCGACAAGCGCAACTTTCCGGCCGGCCTCAACCGAGAAGCTGACATTGCGCAAAACGGGCTCACCCGGTTCGTACTCGAAAGTGACGTTCTCGAACTCGACGTCTCCGCGGAATGCAGGAGCGGGCGCGGCATGAGGAAGATCCCGCACGTCGGGCTCGGTATCCAGCACCTCGATCACGCGCTCGGCCGCAGCCGAGGCCTTCGAGATTCTCGCGCTGTACTTGGAGAGATCCTGCATCGGTCTGAATGCGGTCTTGAGATAGGACAAGAAGACGAGCAAGTCGCCGGGAGACAGCTCTCCGCGGATGACGAACATCGCTCCCGCCCAGAGAATCAGGCCCGAAGACAATCCGGTCATGAGTCGGACCGTGCTCTCCATCTTGGCGGTCAGCCGTTTGATCTTGACGCCTTCCTTCAGGCTGCGCTCGTTGGCCCGTGTGAACGAACCGGAGAAGGTCTCCTCGAGCGAAAGTGTCTGTACAACCTGCATGGATGTGAGGACTTCGGAGGCATTGGATGCCAGCGAGCCCTCCCGTTTCCGTTGCTGACGCGATGCCGTCCGAATCTTCCTGCCGAGCCTCAACGTCGGGAACCAGTACAGAGGGGCGACAGCGACCACGAGGAGCGTGAGCTGCCAATTCATCCAGAACATCAAGGCAGCCATCAATACGAGCATGAAGATGCTTGCCACAAGGGGCATGAGGGCCGTAACGGCCACATCTTTCAATAGTCCGATATCGCCGGTCACGCGAACGATGAGATCTCCGGCGCGGGACCGATTGTGGTATGCGAGCGAGAGCCGCTGCATATGCTGGTACAGGGTAGCGCGTACCTTCGTGAGCACCCGATTGCCTACCAGCGCGAAGCCGACCCGGTAATAATAGTCTACCAGAGCCCGAATGCCGATGATCGCGACGAGCGCCGAAGCAGCAAGGGCCAGAAGCGCTCCCTCGGAAACCGCAGACCAGTCTACGCCCAGGAATTCACCCGGCGTCGAATTCGCGAAGATGTAATCGAAAACGAACTTGAGCGGCCAGGGCTCCAACGCCCGCATCACGGCTGTCAACAGGAGGCCCGCAGTCGATCCGATGGTCATCCATCGATGCTTTCGCAAATACGGAGCCAGGTGCCTCACCAGCGAGAGAAGGCTCGGGGCGGCCGTCTTAAGTGAATCGGGTCTGGCCATTACCGAACCTCAGCATTGGGTTGAGGTGACCATTCGATCGATGCCAAGACCCGATCAAGCGAAGCCGACCAGGTATGTCTGGAAACGACACGCTCTCGAGCCGCTGCACCAAGACGCGCTGCTAACGAAGGACTCTCCATTACCGCGAGAATCGCACGCGCCAGGCCGCTTGCATTGCCGGGCTCATATAGTAGTCCGTCGACACCGTCCGTAATCGTCTCCGAAATCTGACCGGTGTCCGATGCGACCACGGGTACCGCACAAGCCATGTACTCGTAGAGTTTCAGGGGTGAGAAATAGCATGTCGCGGAACTCGGATATGGAGCGACGGCGACGTCCATGCTCGCGACCCATGCGGGGACCTGTTCGTGCGCGACAGTGCCAGTCAATGTCGCACGGCTTCGCAGCCCGTTCGCATCGAGCGCCTGCTCTGTCCGCTCCCTTTCGGGACCGTCTCCGACGATCAGCAGTCTCACCGACGGGTCGTGATCCGCTACTAGTTTGAATGCATGCACCAAGTCATCCAGGCCGTGCCACGGTTTGAGCGTGCCCACGAATCCGATGGTGAACGGATTGCCGTTCTCACGGAGGCGGGTTCTGGGTTTGAAGCGATCGACATCGACGCCGTTCGGGACAACGATCGTCCTCGCTTCGACGTCCGGACGGCTGCATACCCTCGCTGCAACCTGGTCTGAAACCGCAACGATCAGCGATGCCGCCTCAAGCGCTGCGCGGGCAGCGCGCTCCGCACCCTCGCGGTCCACGAGTACGCGATGCTCCGCCTGCTCGTCGACGAGGGGGGCGTTTACCTCGAGAACTCCGGGAATCCCGCTCCGCTCGGCGAACGCCATCGCCGCCTGGGTCCACAGCGCATGTCGTTCGTAGACGAGATCGAAGGGGCCCATGGCCTCGAGCGCGAGGGTTAACTCCGCATCGCCCGCGAGCAGTGCCTGCTCCCTCTCGGCGGCCGCGGTCACGAGCGGCCGAGGGAGTCTCATCGCGCGCAGCGGCTGAAAATCGGTCGGGACTTCGTCTCCAATCTGCCTCGAGAACAATGTCAGTTCGGCACCCCTATCGATGAATGCACGCAGGTACGCCTGAACGTGCACCGAGCAGCCTTTCGAGCCGAAGATCGGCACGCCGGGATCCGCGCTGACGTAGGCGACACGCATCAGACTGCCTCCCGTAGAACCGGCTTCGTGTCAGCCATCCCGTCGGAGAAAGAAGCTCGAAGGACCGCCGTATTGCGCACTATGTCGAATTCGCGCTCGATCAGCCTTCTCGCCCCCTCCGACAACCGTCGGCGCAAGCTGCCGTCATCCAGCAGCCGGACGATCGCATCGGCAAGCGTGATCGGATCGTGCTGAGGCACCTGCAATCCGGTCTTGCCGTCGATGAGGACCTCTGGGATACCTGTCACGTCGGTGGAGACGCAAGGCGTGCCAAGGGCCATGGACTCGAGAAGGACCGTCGGCAGGCCGTCTCGGTTTCCGTCGGATCCGAGTACGCACGGGGCCGCGAAAACGGAGGCCTCGTGAAGATTCCGGATGACCTCGCCCTGCGGCCGGGGTCCCAGGAGCTTGACCAAGTGTCCGACATCCAGCACCTCGATGAGCTCCTCGAGCGCCGCTTGGTCTTCGCCCGAACCAATGATCCGACATTCGAAACTCCGCCCGGCGTCCGCTATGACCCGTGCCGCGCGTATGAGCACATCGAACCCCTTTTTCTCGACGAGGCGCCCCACGCCGATGATCAAGGGCTGTCTCTCCTCCGGCGCTTCGTAAGGGAATCGGTCCAGTGACAGGCCGTTATAAATTCGCTTGAGGCGGCCGGTTTCCTGGCTGAATTCGCTCTTGAGGAACTGAACGTTGAAATCGCTGACGGTGACAACGCTCGCTGCGTCGCGCATCTTCTGCGCAAGGTCGTCTCTGTCGACGGACTCGTGATAGATGTCCTTCGCGTGCGCCGTGAACGAGTACGGCCGGCCGCTGAGGATGGAGGCCATCCTGGCTACCGACGCAGCGGACGTAGCGAAGTGGGCATGGAGATGGGTTATGCCCCTTGTAACCACGTGCCGAGCCAGATCGACGGCCTGGTGCAATTCCTGGGTTTCAGGTGGGCGTAACCGATCGAAGCGAGTCCAGAAAGCAGGTATCACGTCCGCTGCCGCCCGGAGCGACTCCAGGAAAGTGGCGACCTTCCCGGGTGCGAGGAGATAGGTAACCGCCGCCCGAACTTTCGAGATATTGTCCTGAAAGTGCGTGTCCGTCGACTGGCGGAGGCTGTAAATCTCCACCTCGAGACCGGCGGCCTCATGGGCCAGGATCTCATTGACGATGAACGTCTCCGAGTAACGTGGATACCGTTTGACAACGTACGCGACTTTCATGGCACCTCCGCCGCTCACGCGGCACTTGCCTCAGAAACGCCAATCAGGCGCTTCAGATGACATACAACGGACTCGATCCCGGCGAGATTTATCGGTTTAGAGCCATTAGCCGGTGCTGCCTTGTTTTTGAGCCACCTGCCGATCTTCTTTCTCGAGAGATCTTCCGGAAGCAGCAAGTCCACCAAGCCCGCTTCGTGTAACCTGCTCGCCCGGATCGCCTGCTCGAAACGAGGCGTGACTCTCGGCACAATGAGCGGCCGCCGACCCAGCCCGAGGAGCTCGATAACGGTATTGTAACCTCCCATCGAGACGATCCTGTCCGCCCGGCCGAACAGCTCTCCGGGACTCGACCGAAAGCGCTCGACGCGAAGGGCAGTCCGCGAGCGGGATCGCTTGACCAGCTTACCATACTGGTTTTCCGGCATGTACGGGCCGGCCATGATAATCGCCTCCGCGTTCCTCGGGTATTCTGCCTTCGAAACTGCTCGCGCGAGCGGATATCCGTCCTGTCCTCCACCGACTGTGCACAGAACGAGGGGTCTTTCACGAGCCCGGACACCCTCGATATCGTGGACGCCATTCCGATAACGGCTCAAGTAGCCGGTAAAGCTTACGCGGGCCTTGATGTCAGCGGGAAAGCGATATGAAACGGTCGCATCAAAAACATTGGGGTCGCCATATATCCAGACCTCATCGTACAGTGAGCGGATGGCGTCAAAGTGTCCGGCCGCCTCCCATTCTTTCTCGACCACCTCTGGATGGTCGAGTATGTCCCGCAGGCCGAGCACGATCCTGCACGATGTTCGCTTTCTAAGATTGGCAAGGGTTCCATCCAGTTCACCCATGGCGCCCCGCGGAACGTTGTCCACGATCAGGACGTCCGGCTCAAATGCTTCCAGCGCGGATGCAATTATTCCGGATCGTATTGAGATCAGGCGCTGTACATCGACATCGAGCCACCTGGCTCGATAGCGATTGTTCTCGACTTTGTAAAGGGACGGAAGGCTGATGATGTCCACGCCCTTCCGGCGCGAGAATGCGGCGGCCTCGAGCACGCCGGTGAGCAGCAGCGCGCTTGCCCCCGGAGAGTGATCCACGAGGGCGTCCGCAATCATCATGTTCCGCCGTAAATGCCCGAGACCGCACGTATCGTGGGAGTAAAGTGCGACCCGTGGGGCAAACATACTTCTATCTGTCTGCCTCATTGACAGATGCCTCCTTTCATGCTCGGTGCTTCCTAATGGTGCCGCGTCCCGCGAAAGACGCTGCGGCCCGAATATA
>DATKEJ010000306.1:0-6036 GCA_035512315.1 Rhodothermales bacterium
GGCGAAATCCTGCCGAAATCAGCGGCCCGACAAATAGCCGACAAGGCGGTATTTCTTGTGGCCGCGCCGTTGAAGGCGTTCTATTACATCCTCATGCCCTTCAACAAAGTCTCGGGCTGGACGGCAGGCGTGATCGTTCGCCTCTTCGGCGAGGCTCCGCAGGATACGAGAAGGGTATTCCGGCGTGAGATCGAGGCGACACTACGAGAGAGCTCGCGAAAGGGTGAGATCGATCTCGACGAGCAGGGCAGCCGCCTGCTCTCGAACGTGTTTCGGATATCCAAGCTGCGGGTCAAGGACTCGATGGTTCCTCGCACCGACATCGAAGGAGTGGAGGAGGATGCTTCCATCGAGACCGTCCGCAATCGTTTTGCCGTGACCGGCTATTCAAAGCTGCCCGTTTACAGAGAGAATATCGATAACATCGTCGGCGTCGTCTTTGCGTACGATCTCTTCCAGGATCCGGTCTTGCTCAAGGACATGATAAGAGAGGTTCGGTTCGTTCCCGACACGAAGAAGTCGCGCGATCTCCTGGCCGAGTTCCTCGACGACCGTGTATCCATAGCGATCGTGATCGATGAGTACGGGGGCACGGCCGGTATCATCACCATCGAAGACCTGATCGAGGAGTTAACGGGCGAGATCCACGACGAGTTTGATGACGATCAGTTCGTCGCACGAAAACTCGATGATCGGACGTTTATAGTGAGCGGCCGGGCGGAAATCGCGGAGCTGCGAAAAACACACGGAATTCTACTCCAGGAAGGAGACTATGAAACGGTCGCGGGTTTCCTGCTGGAGCATCTGGGTTACATCCCCTCAACCAACGAGGAAGTCGTAGTCGGTGCTCATCGATTCGTCGTCGTCAAGGCTCGCAGCAATCGCATTGACCTCGTCAAGGTGATACGCACGCGCCAGGTTCCGGCAGGGTAGAGTGAAGTGCAGTCAGAACCTTTTCAAAGGCCCGGCTGTTGAAATAATGACTTGCGATGACGCTCCAAATCAGCGATAATATTAAGACAACCAGGAGTCAAATGAAGCACGCTCGCCTCGTCTTGTTGGTTCTGGCCCTAAGTCTTTTGCCCGCAGCCGCGGCAACGGCCCAGTACGCCCATGGCGCCCGCACCGAAAATGCGGAAGCGAAGCTGTTTCAGGAACCTGCCCATTTCACGCTCGACAGGTTGTTCAGTCCCGAGTTTTTCCGGATGAGCCACTCGTATGAAATGAGCTACTCCTCGTTTGGAGGCCAGGGTCTGACACTGGGTGAGTACACCAATTCGATGATGTGGCGCTTCAGCACGAAGCTCGCCGCCCGGGTGGACGTCGCCTTTCAGCATACTCCGTTTGGCGTGAGCGGCCTCAACAACGGGCTACCCGTATCTGAGAGTAGTCTGAACGGTATCTATCTCAAGAATGCCGAGGTTGCCTATCGACCCCTTGGCAACCTGACGATGCACCTCTCGGTCCGCCAGGCGCCCTACGGTTACGGCTACTACATGAGTCCCTACGGGAGGTACGGTCACCCGGGATACGACCGCTACGGGTTGAGGACCGGGCTCAACGATCCGAACTTCAATAATTGGCTGCATTGATTCCATTCGATACCGGATTCTTGACTGGAGGGGGGACTCTCGCGAGCCTATGAGCGGAAGCGAGAAGCGAGGCCGAACAGCGCTGCTGAATCTCAGCATTCTCATTCTCGGAGCCGTCGTCGTCGTTTTCGTCGCGTCGGGTCTCTTCAAGGGTTGCGCAGAGCCCATCGATCCGCGGCGTGCATCAGACGCCTCGGGTCTCATCGGTGATTACATCCAGGTCGAGGTACTCAATGGATGTGGTCAGTCCGGGCTTGCTGCCGAGATGACAGACTACCTTCGCGATCGAGGTTTTGATGTCGTAAATAGTGGTAATTACACAAGTTTCGACGTCGCTCAAACCCATGTGCTGAATCGAATCAACGACCCACGAGCGGCAGACCAGGTTTCACGAGCTCTCGGTTTGGCCGCGTCGTCAATCATCGTCGAGCCGGATCCGGGCCTCTTTGTCGAGGCCTCGGTCGTTATCGGTTGTGACTTCGAGTCGATTGCTCCGTTCAGCCTGCAGCCGAAGTGACAAACCATCGCCTATGAGTAAAAAGGGACCATCGAAAGCAGTGGACGTCCTTAACAAGCTGTCGGCGAAAGGTAGAAAGCGGCCGGATGTGCCGGATGCACCTGCTCTTGCGGGAATGATCGTCGACGCGATTCGCTCGAAGAAAGCCAAGGACGTCGTGGTCATCGATCTTCGAGAGGTGAGTGAAATGACCGACTTCTTCGTCCTCTGCACCGGCGAGTCTGACCTGCAGGTCAAGGCGATAGTCGACGGTGTGAGAGAGTCGATCAAAGACACGGTCGGAGAGCGCCCATGGCGAACAGAAGGATACAGCCACCGGCAGTGGGTCCTGATGGACTACGTCGACGTCGTCGTCCACGTATTCGATACCGAGCGGCGCGATTACTACAATCTCGAGCGGCTCTGGGCTGACGCTAAGATTGAAGAAGTGAGCGACGAGGCCGACGTAGTCGCGCTCCTGAAGTAACCGGGTAGCCCGATGTCCAACCACGTCATCCAGAGGATCCCGGAAGATGCGCCCGTCATCCCGAGGAGCGTAATAGCCGCCCGTGTCATCGCGAGCAGTGCATGCGACGAGGGACCCCTCCCCACTTCTCGAACACGTCTTTTGCAACCCCTGCTCACCATCCTCCTCTCAGGCCTTTTCGCAGGTTGCATCAACTCGTCGACGCCCGCCACTGGGCCCTCAGGATCGGGATCCTTGTTCGAAGACGATGACGACGGCGACCGCGAAACTGTCCTGATCGAGCCAAAGGAGCAGGCCGACGTCGCCTACGACGTGCGTCCGGCCTTGTTCGACACCGCTTTGATCAGAGTGCAGGATCGTACGGCAGCCGGGGCACTCGTCGAGGTCCTCATCAAGGGCTACTTCCCGGACGGATGCTCCGAGTTGAACGAACTGAATCAGGAGCCCGCCCACGACGGCCAGACCGTTTCGCTTACCATGAGGCGACCGAGCGAGGCCATCTGTACGCAGGTCATACGACCGTATCGTTTCTTCTTCACCCTCGACCACCGATTCGGGCTGGGACGGTACGTGCTCTCGATCAATGGCAGACCTTTCGGTTTTGAGGTCAGCGCCCGGAGATGACGCCGAAGATTCTCATAGCGGTTGGGGCCGTTCTGGCCGGGATTGGTGTCGGCGCCGGAGCTTTCGGGGCACACGGCCTGTCGGACGTGCTTAGTCCGGCACGTCTGAGCGTCTATGAGACAGCTGTCCGTTATCATCTGATCCATGCCCTGGCGCTGGTGGTTACGGGCGTTCTCGCGACCTCCGTGCCCTCCGTGCAGGTAGCCGCCTCGGGATACCTTTTTCTCGCAGGGATCCTGTTGTTCTCCGGCAGTCTCTACCTGCTCGTTCTGACCGACACTCCGTGGCTCGGCGCGGTAACGCCGGTCGGCGGCGCTGCGTGGATCGCGGGCTGGGCCGTCCTCGCGTACGGCGCCTGGAATGGACTCCCCTGAGCGGGCTTAGAGCGGTTCCTCGAACAGCGGAAGGAAGACGGGGGTAAGCCCATCGCTGGCGGCGAGGTCGATAACCGCCCCGGCGATGTCATAGGGGTCGTCGAACTCGCCGATGCTCGTTCCGTCAGTTGCCATGAGCAAGCCTTCAACTGGATCGTCATCCCATTCGACGGCTTCCTCGAGGAGCCACATTTCGGATTCTGGATCGAACGACGCCATATAGAGCTCCTTACCCGAGTCCGAGTCGACGAGGCTCACCGATCCGATTGACCCATGCTCGTCGTCGAAATACAGCGTTTCAGCCAGTAAGGTTTTGGCGAAAGCGAGCGGATCGAAGGTTGATTCCATGTGAGGTTTTGGTTCAATAGAGATACATATCAAACGTCCGGCGGTACTCATGCGTTACAGGATGGGTCTCGCCGAGCAAAGTAAATAATGCCACGCCGAGTTTCCGCGCGGCATCATCACCATAATATCGATCTTTGATAAGGATGTTCATCAGCTTCTCGATCGCGCCTCTGACATCACCGCTCCTCAGTTTCCCAATGGCCTGCTCGTAGTCCGCACGCCCAGGCCCATCGGGGAGATCGATCTCGGCGGATTCGACGATCGCGCTCGCGACCGTCTCGACCGCCGCCCTGATGTGTTCGACCGTGCCGTCGATCTCCGCTGACGACGCGACGAGAGCGCGTGCGCGCTGCGGATCGTCGAGGACGATCAGCGATGCGAGGAGAAGGTTTGCCTCCGGCTCCGACCCAAGGGATTCGAGTAACTCGACCGCATCCGCAATTCTTCCGTTGGCGATCAAGGTGCGAGCGACGTACAAGGATTTGCCGGCCTCCGACGGCATCTGCTGATCCAGCCATTGTTTAACGGCGTACTCCGGCATGGCGCCCGTAAACTCCGCGACGACCTCACCCTCCGAGAAGAGTTTCACAGCCGGGATTCCGCGCACCTGGTACGACGTCGAAAGATCCTGGTGCTCGTCGGTGTTGACCGTGACGAGCGACCACTTCCCATCCGCCTCGGCGGCCAGTTTCTCCAAGGTGGGGCTCAGCATGCGGCACGGCCCGCACCACGGCGCCCAGAAATCTACGAGCACGGGGCGGCTGCGGCTCGCCTCTAAGACTTCTCTGTTGAAATCAGATACTTCGTATGACATCCGGCGTAATCACTCCGATATTGCAACCCGACGCGACGCTTCGGGTATGTAGCGTCTTCTTTGAAGCAGAATAAGCCACTCAATCCATGAGAATCATCCCAGCCCTGCTGATTGGCGTCTTCATCGCCGCATGCGGCGAGCAGTCCGCTCCGATCGCCGACAGGTACGACCCAGCCTCCGATTCGTTGCGGTTCCCCGGTGAAGTACACTTGAGGAATATCCGCCAGCTCACGTTCGGCGGGAACAACGCCGAGGCCTATTTCAACTACGACGACCAGTCAATAATTTTTCAGAGTGACTGGAGCGGGCTTCACGACCAGGGCTGCGACCAGCAGTTCGTCATGAATGTCGATGGCTCACCGCTCGCCAACGGCCGGCAGTACCAACTCGTTTCGACCGGAAGTGGGCGAACCACGTGCGGGTACTTCCTGCCTGACGGGCGCGTCCTTTTCGCCTCGACCCACGCCGCCGCAGACGAGTGCCCGGAGAGCCAGCCGTTCTCACAAGGACGCTATGTGTGGCCGATTCACCCAACTTATGATATTTACGCGGCCAACGCGGATGGATCGGCGGTCGAGCTGCTGATCGGTGGCGAGGGATATGATGGTGAAGCAACCGTCTCGCCCGACGGCCGGTTCGTCATTTTCACGTCGACACGTTCCGGAGACCTCGACCTATGGCGTTACGAGGTTGCTACGGGGGATCTCCTCCAGTTAACGACCGAGTTGGGATACGACGGCGGGGCGTTCTTCTCACGTGCCTCCGACAAGATCGTCTGGCGAGCGTCGAGGCCGACCGGTGAGGACGCAGAGGTGTACACCTCGCTTCTTGCCCAGAATCTCGTCGAACCGAAGGCCTTGAATCTCTTTGTTGCCAACATCGACGGACGCGAGGCCAGGCAGGTGACTGACCTGCCCGGCGCGAACTGGGCTCCGTTCCTTCACCCCGACGGCCAGCGGGTCATCTTCGCTTCCAACCATCATACCCTTGAGCAGGGAGGACGTGAGTTCGACCTGTTTCTGATCGGAGTCGACGGGACGGGGCTGGAGCGCATCACGTATTCGGGCACTTTTGACGCGTTCCCGATGTTTTCCTTTGCCGGCGACAAGCTCGTGTTTGCGTCGAATCGCAACGCGGATCGCGCACCGACACGTGATACGAACGTGTTCATTGCGGAGTGGGTCGATCAACCGGAGGAGGTGGATCTGGCGTTTGGGGGGGGACAACCTGTTCCGTAGGGGCAAGGCCAAATTCCGCCCACACGGTCTGTAACCGTGCGTGCTCTGGTCTGCCCCCCACGG
>DATKEJ010000307.1:0-6775 GCA_035512315.1 Rhodothermales bacterium
ACGGAGCGGCTATTCCTCAACTTGTAGCCTGAAAATTCAAGTAACCGGTAAACGGAACTTCAATCCAAAAACCGCTCCTCGAACGTTGGCTTTCGCCCCGCCATGGTCAAGAACACGTCGAGCGGCACGACTTCGAACTCGGGGCCAAGCCGGTCCAGGATCGCCTTGACACGCGTGATGTCGCTCCACTGGCGGATGTGGAGCAGAAGGAAGTAGGGCCGCACCAGATTGATAGCCGCCAACTCGCGGAGATCGGTCACGGCCTCGTCCTCGGACCTCGACTCGGAGAGGTAGTATTCGAAGGAGATGAGGGGACGACCGTCCCTTGATGTATACGTGTACGACGGCGCATACCCGTTCACGAATCCGATCGCGTTGGGCATGCCCTCGTAGTAATCGTCGACGACCTCCCGAGTCAGTTCGGTATTGCCTTCGACCGTCGCTCCCTCTGAGTAATCCATGATATCGAACACGCGCAGGTCGAGCGTGTCCATGAGATCGGCAGCCATACGGATAAGAGGCGGTCGGAGATCGGCCGGGATCGCCTTCGGATACATGTAACCCGGTCCGGAGAGGCAGCCGATGAAGTAGTCGTTCGGCGTTGCGCCGCGATAGAAGTACTCCATCATCGCGGGGGCGAGCCACGACCAGTTCATGGTAACCTCCCACGCGTACGGAATCTGACCCCGACCGGGACGTGTCCACGCTCCTATTCCAAGCGCGTCGGTCTGAACTGCTGCGACGTAGACCTTGTCCGCCGGTTCGATGACTTCTCCGGTTTGCACGTTGTGATTGTTCTCGAACACGAATCCCGGACTCAGCGGAATCTGGTGCATGAAGCTCATGTTGGGAAGCGTATGGAGCCCTTCCACCCGATGTCCGTAGCTGGATGCGAGCTTCACGTGATCCCTCTCTCGATCCTTCCGGTACGAGTGCCATCCCATGACGAGCGAGCTCGGTTTCATCTCAGCGAAGAGCCGATTCGCGAGGGCGTACTCGAGAGTGTCGGCGGGTTTCGTTGACAGATCGTTGAAGAACATCCGCTGTTTCATCCCGAAATCCGCCACGCCGGGCCGCATGACTTCGCCGTGCTCTCCGCCCAGCCAGACGATGTACTCTTTGCTGCAGCGCTCCCAATACTGATCGTAGGCCCACTGATAAATCTCGGCATCGGTTTGACCCGTGAACCGACCCCGGAAGTCTGTTATGAGCGGGAGTCCGGCCTTCTCGGCCATGGGGATGAGTTCCTCAGACACTACGACGGCCCGTTCGAGCCCGGCGACCGTGTACGAGACGATGAGGGAAGTCCGCACGTCCTTGTCCCACACCACGTACCCCTGGGCGTGGTCCTTGAATCGATCGAGCGCCTGCGCCGAAGTGCTCAGTTTTTGAAACGAATAGAAGCGTTCGTCCTGCAGGAAGTCCTTCACGGCCGGCGTGAACCGAAAGTCCCACTTCTCACCATATACGAAATAGAGATTGGGCGACTCCTCGTTGGCCAGCGCCTGGAGCGAGATCAGGAATGCCTGCTCCGGCAAGTCGCCGTCGACAGTCCAGTCGTCGGTCATTTCCATGAAAAACGCGTCACGGCTTCCCTCGCGCTTCATGAGATAGGTGATCGGCTCCGGCCGGGACGAGCGGTCGACTCGGTACTCGATGATGCCCGCCTCGTCGGTCTCTGAATAGGTGTGGACAACCGTGAGCTCGCTCCGACCCTGTGAACCGAGGATTGGAAAGCGCTCGGTGACACGCAATTCCGCGCCGGTGTCCACCCATTCGGCCTCGATCGATCGCATCTCGCCGACCGGCATCGAAAGTCCCATGAACACGTTTGACGCGAATACGCGATCGTGAATCGGTACCTGGTTCACCTCGGCCATTTTGAGATTCAGCGTGTCGGAAAATCGTCGGTTCGGCCGGCCCCAGTGCTGGACGAGATGGACCGAGTTGTCGGTTGCGTCGATCTCGAGCGAAAGGGTGCCCCAGAGATCGATATCGGCCGATTTGTGCGGGACGAGGGTCCACTTCCCTTGAAGGGTTGCCAGCTCTTGGGCGTACGTGCGTTCTGAAGCCATGAGCACCAGGGTCAGGGCTGCAATGCAGATTCGTTGTGCGGCAGTCATCGTGTTCGACGGTTTGTTTGTTGACAAGATCGAGGCTAAGGGGAATGCGGGGAGTGAAAAGGTGACGACTTTAGAGGGTCGTACGTCCGAAGTCCGAAGTCCGTCCTTCCCGGAAGGGGTCGGCTGTGTCGTAGCGGCGTTCGACCTCTTGAGTCCGCTCGGATTTCTTTGCGCTCTTTGCCGCTTTGCATGAGGAGCGAACGCATGGGCCGTTACGTCTTCGGAGGGGCCGTCCCAACAGGGAACGCAAGCCCGGGCTTGCCGCGGAGCACCGCCCCGGAGCTGCGATTTGCGGACCGGCGCAGATGCCGCGTAAGATTCTCACACTGAGAACACAGCGACCACGGAGCAACGAATCGTCGAGTCGGGACAGTCCCATCTGGCTCACATCGCTAGTATTTCGGCCCAGACGGACTCGTCGACCGGGATTCCTCTCATCTCGTTGTCGCGCCGCGCAGCGAGCGTCCTTTCTCCCGGATAACGGACCCGTCCTCCTCTCGAATCCGCGTGCGAGCCGTGTAGGTGGTTGATCAATTCATCCGCCAGACGGTCGGTATCAAAAGGATTGTCGAGTTGTTGGGGATCGAAAGCGACGAAAACTTGAGACAATCCCACCTGTTTACTCCGTTATGGAGGAAAGCGTCCTGCCCAACTCCTGGCTGAGTCAGAACTACCCAAACCCCTTCGGCGCCCACGGAGTCGGGGCCACCACCACCATCGAATATGCCATACAAACTGCTGGGCATGTGACGCTGTCGGTGTACAATGTGCTCGGCCATGAGGTCGCAATACTAGTCGACGACTTCAAGCCGGCAGGCGTCCATAAGGTGACGTTCGACGGGCGTGATCTTCCGGGCGGTCTGTACTTCTGCCGGCTGAATGTGGGCGCCTACGCAGAGGTTGAGGTCATGATCTTAGTCCGATGAATGGGTCCTAGTCTGCAAGTCATCCCATTTGCCATCTGCCATCTGCCATTTGCCATTTGCCATTTGCCATCTGCCATCTGCCATCTGAATGCCCGATTTCGCGCCCCTTCTCATCCTTTTCGGCGTCGGTCTTGCCGCGGGAACGATCAACGTGATGGCCGGCGGCGGCTCGACGCTCACGCTGCCGACCCTCATCTTCCTCGGACTCGATACGGCAACGGCCAACGGCACGAACCGCATCGCTATCGTCCTCCAGAATGTGTTCGCGACGTGGTCGTTTCGCCGGGAGAAAATGAGCCGCTTTCGGGAGACCCTGACGTTTGCACTCTGGACGATCCCAGGAGCAATCGCAGGCGCGGTAGCAGCCGTGCAGATCGGTGACGAGTGGTTCAGGCGGATCCTCGGAATAGTGATGATCGGCGTTGTGATCTCCATGCTCGTTCCGCGCAACAAGCGACAGGATTTGTCCGACGAAGGATCGCACTCCTGGTGGATCTATCCCTCTCTGTTCGGGATCGGGTTCTACGGTGGATTCATCCAGGTGGGTGTAGGCTTCTTGATCATGGCCGCATTCTATCACTTACTGAAGCTGAACCTCGTTTTTGTGAACATGCACAAGGTGCTGGTCGTGCTGGTGTACACGATCCCGGCCCTGCTCATCTTCACATTGACCGGCCATGTCGACTGGATGCTCGGGCTTAGCCTGGCCGCGGGGAATTCGATGGGTGGATGGTGGGCCGCGAGGCTGTCGGTTCGTCGTGGGGAGAAGGCGATCCGGTATGTGCTGATCGTGGCGGTGTTGATCATGGCGGGGAAGATTCTAGGTGTCTTCTGACCGACAGATCCTGGCCGGACTAAAGTCCGGCTCGGAGAGTCAAAGGGTCTCGTCGCTGACCCCGGATTGAAATCCGGGGTGGTTGTCCGGACCCGGCGATTCGTTCCTCCGTGCGCTCCGGAGTGACTGTACGGACCCGACGATTCGTTCCTCCGTGCGCTCTGTGCTCTCCGTGTTAGATCTTTCGAACACCGCGACCCCGACGCCTCCGCGTCTTTGCGCCATTGCGCGAGAGTTTTTGCAAGTCCGGGCTTCCAGAGTTTTCCGCGGACGCAGAGGAGTCAGGTCTAGAGCTCACCCGAACTTGATCGCGAGTCGTCCGTTTGCACCAGTACGACGTACTGGTACCCACAGCAAAGCGACCGCTGTCCCCGGTCTCCGAGTTGGACCC
Source organism: Rhodothermales bacterium (assembly GCA_035512315.1). Classification (GTDB taxonomy): domain Bacteria; phylum Bacteroidota; class Rhodothermia; order Rhodothermales; family DATKEJ01; genus DATKEJ01. The sequence continues at coordinate 4,276 of DATKEJ010000307.1, forward strand.
CACCACCCGCCTCGAGAACTTGCGATCGACTGATCGTGGCTTCTCGCCTTGGCGTCTTCTCGGTGACGGCGGCAGCGACGAGGAGAAATGTCATGGAGAAGGAACAACAATCGATCCCCTACGGCGAAGCCTTCGGACGCACGCCTTATGAAGCGTACGAGCGCCATTTCGTTTCCGCGATCGGGCTGCCCGCCGCGCAGGATCTGATCGAGCGAGCCAACCCGCAACCGGGTGAGAAGGTACTCGACGTTGCCTGCGGGACAGGCGTTGTCGCGCGACTGGCTGCGGATAGAGTCTCTCCGGGAGGCGCCGTTGTCGGAGTCGACGTCAACGCCGGGATGCTCGACGTAGCCAGATCGGTGATGTCGCCGGAAGCACCAATCCAGTGGTACGAGGCCCCTGCCGAATCGATGCCGCTGCCAGACGGGACGTTCGATTTGGTAACGTGTCAATTGTCGCTTCAGTTCTTCGCTGACAAGCCCGCCGCGTTGCGCGAAATGCGACGCGTGCTCGTCCCTGGCGGACGACTGGCAATCGGCGTCCCGGGCGAGATCCCGGAGATCTTCGAGATTTTGGCCGACGGACTCTCCAAGCACGTTGGACCGTCGCTCCAGGGTTTCGTCTACCAGGTCTTTTCGCTCAACGATCCGGCGGAGCTCGGGAGAATGGTCGAGGAGGCGGGTTTCGTTGACGTCAAATCGGCATCCGAACGCAAGACCCTGCGCCTCCCGCAACCGGAGGAATTTCTTTGGCAATACATTTACGCGACGCCGCTTGCCGAACCGGTACTCAGGGCCGGCCAGGATCAACGCAACGCACTCGCACAGGACGTGATACCGAAATGGCGGCGATTCCTCGAAAACGGCGGCATGAGGTACGAGCAGGACATCGTCGTTGCGACGGCGCGAAAACAGACTGCCAATTGATTATCCCCACCAATGGCCGAGAAGATCGAAATCAGGAAACTGCTGCATTACCTCAACGGAAAGAGTGCTCGGATACGCGCGCCGAAATCGAGACTGCCCCCCGTGATGGCAAATACCTCTGCGCCGAACTGGTTGTAGGCGACGCCGCGGGTCGTAAGAGGCGATCACGTTCCCCAACCCTCGGCCGACGTACATGACGTTCCGGACAGTGTCGATGCCGGGTTCGTCCGCCTCGATCGTTTCAACTCTCCGGCGATCGACGCCGACGGGGCCGTTTTATTTCGGAGTCCGGGGCGTTACGGCGCCAATCCGATCAACGGCTATTACTTCCGCGTCGACTACGATCCCGACGCGGCGACGTTTACGAAGCGCTGGCACTACGAGGTGGATGGATATGTGGAGTGGACGCAGTCTTTCGTCCTCGAGCGCGGCGATCTCGGCCGGCGTCTACATCCTGCGCGCCGATTTCACAGGTGCGGCAAGCGGGCGGAAAGTAATGGTCGGTCGCACGGTGGCCAGGACGCCGCAGTGATTGGGTTGCCCGTCATGGCTCGGACTTCCTTTCTCATCACGCACCTTGAGGAACGTTTTAACGCTTTAGCGCTTTAACGTCCTTCTTTGCGTCTCTTCGACTTTGCGCGAGAGTCCAGGATCGTGCTTTACCGAACACTCTATAAATGACCCAAGCGGCATGAGCGTCAAGACAAAGCGAGTCACCGTTTACTTCGAGCCCGATGTGCATACAGCCCTCCGGTTGAAATCGGCCGAAACAGAGAAGTCGGTGTCCGACATCGTTAACGAGGCCGTCCAGATCCTACTGTCGGAGGACGCCGACGATCTTGACGATATTAAAGCACGCGTCAATGAACCGACCGTCTCCTTTGAAAACTTTCTAACAGACATGAAGGCGCGTGGCCGACTATAAGATCCAGCTGAAAAGGTCGGCCGCAAGGGAGATCGACGCCATCGACAGCATGGAGGATCGGCAACGGATCGTGGATCGAATAGGGAGACTGGCCGTGATCCCTCGCCCACCCGGCTGTCAAAAGCTCGCGGGGAGCAATACGTACCGAGTACGTCAGGGTCGCTTCCGAATCATCTACGTGATCGAGGATGTGAGGCTCATCGTAACTGTAGTCAAAGTCGCACAACGCAAAGACGCCTACCGGTAGAGATTCATGTCAAAGTCACAGGAGTGGTGCATCCGCCCGACAACGCGACCAGACCTCCCCTTCCTCCGCCGCATGCTCTGGGCGGCGGCTTTCTGGCAGGAGCCGTCTGAGGACGCCTATCCAGACGAGGATCTCGAGCGACATGATCTTGCCTTCCTACTGGAAGACTGGGGTCGTCCCGGCGATACCGGCGTCGTCGCCGAATCCGAAGCCGGAGAGTCGGTCGGCGCGGCGTGGTACAGGCTTTGGACCGAAGATCGGCACTTCTATGGATACGTCTCACCTGAGATCCCTGAACTCGGCATTGCGGTCGCCGGACACGCCCGCGGTCGAGGCATCGGCACGCGACTCATGGATGAACTCCTCCGGGTCGCCGCAGAGAACGATCTGGAGGCAGTCAGC
>DATKEJ010000308.1:0-4018 GCA_035512315.1 Rhodothermales bacterium
GCCCGGGTTTCATCCAGATAGGCGACAAACTCCGCCAACCCGCCCTCGAACTTGTATTCCTCCGTGATCGTCTTCGACTCACGATGGTCGTGTAGGACGATCTTGACCCCGCGATTGAGATAGGCCAACTCTCTTAACCGCTCGGAGAGTGTATCATAGCGATACTCGGTCGTCGTGAAAATGGAGGTGTCAGCCCAGAACTGAATGTCGGTCCCGGTTCCGTGCGACATCGGGAGATCGCCCAACTCTTCGACCCCTGTAACCGGCTTGCCGATGTGATATTCCTGACGATAGACCCTGTCGTCGCGCCGAACCGTTGCAATCAGTCTCGTCGAAAGCGCATTGACGCAGGAAACACCGACACCGTGCAATCCACCCGATACTTTGTAGCTCGCCTTGTCGAACTTGCCGCCCGCATGGAGCATGGTCATCACCACTTCCAGCGCCGGCTTTTTCTCGGTGGGATGCATGTCGACCGGAATCCCCCTTCCGTTGTCGGTAACGGTCACCGAGCCGTCTTTCTCGAGCGAGACAACAATCAGGTCGCAGTAACCGCCCATCGCCTCGTCAATCGAGTTGTCGACAACCTCGTAAACGAGGTGATGGAGGCCTCTGCTGCCGACGTCTCCGATATACATCGCGGGCCGTTTCCGAACCGCCGAGAGGCCCTCAAGTATCTGGATGCTCGACGCACCGTACCCGCCTTCGATTTTCTTCTCGTCAGACATTGACTCTCCCGCTCGTTAATTCAGATCGAATATCGTAAGTCTGATGCACTTATGTCTCTGTGGGTGGATTCGTCCGAGGTCCTATGTCCGAAGTTCGACCCTCGTCCGGCGTCCGGGCGTCCTCTAACGTCCGTCATCCCGGCGAAAGCCGGGATCCACGTTTCGTCGGCCTGGATCCCCCGATCGAGTCCGGGATGACCGACCCTTGAGGGACCCGGGACAACCCAGTCGAAGGTCGGACATCGGACATCGGACATCGGACGTCTTCTAGACATCCAGATAGTGGATGAACTCTCGGACTCGCTGTTGAAGATCCTCGGCCATCGACTGGCGTCGTTCCAAGGCGACCACGGAGTATCCGTAGTGTTCGAGGACGGCGCGGATCCGAACGGTGTCGGAGACGCTCATCTTCACGGTCAAGCGTACGTCGCCTCCCGTTTCGCGTGATTGCTCGGAATTGACGGACAGCACGCGCGCGCCGTGCTCCTCGATGGTATGTACAAGCCTGCCCAGTGCGTAATCGCGAGAGGAAACGTCGATTTCGATGATCGATCCCGCCTCCCCGATTCCGAGAGTGCGGGAAACCGAGCGTAGCAGTCCGGTGAGGTCCAAGGCTCCGAGATACCGGCCCACTGCGTCGACTACCGGCAGCACATCGACTTCGTTGTCCACGACGAACTCGACCGCATCGAACAGGTGAGCCTCAGAGGCAATGAAGAGCGGTGTCTGAAGCCTGAATTCGCGAAGCGGTGTCTCCGGATTGGGGCAGGCTACGAGGTCGGGCAGCCTAACGGTCGCAATGAGACGGCCGGCGGCATCGACTACGGGGACATGCTGGTGGCCTCGTTCGAGCGCCCGGTCAAGCGTTTCGCCGACCGTTTCGTCGAGCGTCGAAGGCTCGAGATACTCCGATAAGAGTTCGAATACCGTCATGACGAATGCCCGCCAATTCTGCGTGCGGTCTTGTGTGCCGAAATCACCTCATTGTACGCCTCAACCGGATTCCGGCTTCAGCGATATACACAAAAAACGTCCGGCTTGCAAGAATCATTGCTCCAGCCGTGGAATAGGTGTGGTGAGTGGAGGGTGCTCCTCCGTAGGAAGCACGGGTCGGGCGCCGGTTTCGCGTAGAATTGCATCTCTCCTCGCGGCGGGCGCACGGAACACGATGTAGAGGGTTGACTGGTCCTGTCCATCACCGCCGGCGGGAGGCAGTAATTCTTCCGAAACGACCTCTGCTAGTTCGTGGAGTCGCGCTCTACCGCGTGCATCGGTCACAGATAGGGTCACCGCAATCTCCTCCGATCGTCCGCGGCTTAGTTCCCCCAGGCGCTCTACCACGTCCTTGAGTCCGATCCCACGAAGCGCCGAGACGAAAAGGGAGTCGGGGTAAGTATCTCGCATCCGTTCAAGGACAGCGCCGCTCTCCACGGCATCGATCTTGTTGAAGACCAGGATCTGCGGTTTCATGTACGCGTCGAGCTCCTGCAGCGTCGCGTTGACCACCGCGATCATGTCCTCATGACGAGGGTGACTTAGGTCAACGATATGAAGGAGCCCGTCGCTTTCTCGGACCTCGTCGAGGGTGCTTTTGAAACTTTCGATCAGCGAGTGAGGAAGCTTGCGAATAAAGCCGACCGTGTCGGTCAGCAAAATCTCGGTACGGGGGCCAAGCGAAATCGAGCGCGTGGTTGAGTCGAGAGTGGCGAAGAGCTTGTCCTCCGCCTTGACGCCGGCATTCGAGAGGGCGTTCATCAGCGTCGACTTGCCCGCGTTCGTGTAACCCACGAGCGCAACGCGAAACGTCTCCTCGCGCGCTTTCCTCTGGGTGGTCCTCTGCCGGTCGATACGGTCGAGCTTCTCCTTTAGAACGGAGATGCGTTTGGCGATCAAACGCCGGTCTGTCTCGATCTGTGTTTCACCCGGACCCTTCGTGCCGATGCCGCCCTTCTGACGCGACAGGTGCGTCCACTGTCGGGTGAGGCGTGTCAGCATGTAGTCCAGTTGGGCTATCTCGACCTGAACCTTAGCCGTCGCAGTCCGCGCCCGTGCGGCGAAGATGTCGAGGATGAGCCCGGATCGGTCGAGGATCTTGCACTTCAACTCCCTTTCCAGATTACGTACCTGTACGGGATTGAGGTCATCGTCGAAAATAACCAGGTCGGAGTCTCGTGACGCGACAAGCCGGCGCAGTTCGGCCACCTTCCCTTTGCCGATGTATGTCGCGCCGTTGATCTTCTGAAGGCGCTGCGTCACCCGATCCGTCACCTCTGCTCCGGCCGTCTGCGACAGCAGCTCCAGTTCGTCGAGCGCGTCCTTCGCATCCCAGACGCTCACGCCGGGTGTGATCGCGCCCACCAGAATGGCCGTTTCCGGCTTCGTCGAAATCGTATCGATCGGCTGTTCTCTACTCAGAGCGATTCCTTTGTGAAACCCTGCCTCATGCTGATGATCAGCGTGGGCTACTTCTCCAGCGCCTGCTGCCCCATCGGACGCTGAATGGAGCGGTCGAATCGGGCGTCGAGCTTGAACTCGACAATCGATTGAAACCTTTCCTGCACGGCCGGCGGCACTAAAACCTCCACGCGCTGCTTGTGGCCTTGGGCGTCAATCTTGAAAAATACGTATCTGTATTTTCTCTTGTACGATGTTACGACGTAGTCAGTCACCTCACGCCACGGCAGAGCGACGTGTCGTCCACCGGATTTGGCGCCTATCCCCCAGTCGCTGACGATCGTTGACCCCGAGAGAAGAGCGCCGAGATACCAGCAGAGACCACCGCAAACGTAGGCCCCCGCGAAGGCCCAGCTGACGGCGAAAATCGGTCTGCCCGCAACGAGCGAGTAGGTAATCATAATCAGGACGCCGGCCAGGAACAGGGTAGGCCCGAGCGGGAGTCCGAGCAGCTTGCCCGTAGGCCACGACATGCGGACGTCCTTAAATCGTGAACGGCGCAGAATACTGGCCCCCAGGAGTAGCAACGAGACTCCGACGAAAAGCACGACAAGCGCTACGCGCAGGTATTCGATCACGTTGAACAATGCGTACATCCCTGTCGAGGACTAAACCGTTCGCGGGTTGGCAAACATCAGGAGGCTGCCGGCGCCGCTTTCGCCGGCTTCCAGCGCGCTGCTACGAGCATCTCGGCGATAAGGAGTACCAACGCGATCGTCAGGAAGACGTTCCAAATTTCGACTCCGTTTTCCTCAAGTCGGATGCGTTCGCTGAACGTTTCCTCGGGTGACCCGAACCGCAGCGTCGACGCCGCGGCACCCGTCATCTCCTCTATC
>DATKEJ010000309.1:0-2628 GCA_035512315.1 Rhodothermales bacterium
CGATGCCTGGGTGCGAGACTACGGGCCGATTTTCGTCGTCGGCCCCGGAAACCGTCTGGCTGCAACGACCTGGGGTTTCAATAGCTGGGGCGGAAAGTATCCTCCGTTCGACCTCGACGATGCCGCGGCGGAGAAGATGGCAAACGACCTGGGCGTTCCGATTTTCGCGGCAGACATGATTCTCGAAGGCGGATCAATCGAGGTAAATGGCGCCGGGACGCTGATTACGACGGAAAGCTGCCTCTTGAACCCGAACCGCAATCCTCACCTCTCGCGTTCAGGTATCGAGATGCGACTCCGAGGATTTCTGGGCGTGGAACAGATCGTGTGGCTCCGCGACGGCATCGCCGGCGACGACACTGACGGCCACATCGATGACCTGACTCGCTTTGTCGACGAGAGCACCGTGGTCACGGTCGTGGAATCGGACCTGGGAAGCCCGAACTATGCGGTGTTGCAGGAAAATCTGCAGCGGCTCAGGCACGTGAGACTGGCAGATGGCTCCGCGCTCGAAGTCGTCGAGCTGCCGATGCCCGCTCCCAGGCTCGTCAGAGGCGAAATGATGCCGGCCAGCTACGCCAACTTCTACGTAGGGAATGAGGTACTGCTGCTGCCGACCTATGACGATCCAAACGATGACCGAGCCGTGGACCTCCTGCAGCGTCTATTCCCCGATCGGAAGGTCGTAGCGATCGATTGCACTGATCTGATCTGGGGGCTCGGCGCCTTTCACTGTCTTACGCAGCAGATACCGGCCGGCGCCTGACGCTATTTCTCGTGAAAAATGGCAGCAGATTCGTCCTTCAGATTCTCGAGATCCCGCTCAGACATGCCGAGATAGCGACAAACGCTCTCCCCGATGAGGGACCACTCGTAGCTCTCCGGGAGGTTCTCGAGTGATCTGTTGAGAAAGTGGCCAAGTTGCAGGACGGCGAGATAGGGTGTCGCCTCGCCAAGATCTTCCTCGCCGTCAAAGTAATCGACCGTGTCGTGGTGGCGAAGAATGCTCTGGCACACATTTTCCGGCAACTCCCACGACCGGCCCATGATGTATCCAACGAGGGTATGAGCGGTGCCAAGCTCCTCGTCCTCGTGCGCCGTCGGTGCCACGTCTGTAGCCGTCCGCGCGCGCTCATATATAGCGGGATAGGAGGTGAACTTCTTTAGCATGAGGGGCACGCCGCAGTTGGCGAAGAGCCCCAATGCATACCCTTCTTCCTTTTCCACATGTCGCGTTCGGCTCGATGCCAGCGACGTCGCGGCCGCCAGATTCCCGGAGGAGCTCCAGAAGTCGTCCATGAAGGTCCCCTTGTGATCCGAAAACGCCGTATGAAGCATCAAGGCAGTAACAATGTTCGTGACGCTTCGGACTCCCATAAGCCGCACGGCGTGGTCGATCGAGGTGATCTTCCTCGGGAGCGCGAAATACGAGGAGTTCACCACTCGGAGCACACCGGCAGAAATAGCCACGTCCTTGCTTATCAGGTTCGCGATTTTCGGAAGGTCGGGCTCCGTCTTAGACTGTTCGTTGAGAACCTCAACGAGAATCGACGGACGTGGGGGAATCATGATCCCCTTCATAAGCTCGTTCGCGTTCTGAAGTTCGACTGCACGCTGCGAGCTTATGGGTATCTGTTGGTATTGATCGGGCATCGGGGTAATTGACCAGGGAGTACGAAGGGGCGGCGCATACTGGGATGGCGTCCGACGGACGCGGGGAGCGATGTGGGTATCAGGCGCCGCTCCGCTGGCCGAGAAAGTAACTCTCCGGAAACGAATCGACAAGCATCGACGGTTAATCCGCCGTCTGGGCGAGACGATAGATCGCCTCCGCGTTGTCGACAGTGCCGCCCACAGGTGGATTCGGCTTCCTGACCGCCACCTCGACCGCCACGACGTCGGGGTACGACTCGCGAACCCGATGCGCAATGAGGTACGCGAGCTTCTCGATCAGGTAGAATCGGTTCTGTGTGACGATTTCTCTGACGTGGCGGTAGACCTTTTCATAGTCCACCGTCTTGCTGAGATCGTCATTTCGTGCGGCTTCCTCGAAATCCAGCTCGATCGCGACGTCCACTTCATATCGACCCCCGATTTCGTGCTCCTCTCGCATCACACCATGATGGGCGTAGAAGACCAGATTCGTCAGTCGGACGGTTCCATGTGACATCGGCGGCAAGTCGGTTTGGGAGGTCGTTAGTACTCGAGGCGTTCAAGCAATTGTACGTCCTCGGCAGACAGTCTGCCCGGTTCGCCCTCCGCGCGAAGCCGGGCGACGAACAGCGTACCGTAAAGCCCCAACACCGTGTCGGAACGCTTTCTGTGTTCGTCAAAGTACTTCACGGTCTCCAGGTCTCGGAGCTCGTCATCTACATAGATCTGTCGAGGTCCGTGCGGACCCGGACTCGCATGAGCCGGAAAGCTACGCTCCGGCTCGAACTGTTTCGAGCCGAAATGGCATCCGACGCACTGGGTCGGAGACTTCAGCTCCTTGGGCGGTGTCGACGTTGTTGCTGCGATGCCGCCATCTTGTCCGTAAACGGCAAAATCCCAGAATCCGTCCGGACGCTTTGTCATCACCGTCGTTTCCACGGTTTCACCGGCGACCTCGTGCGCAGCAATGAAGGA
>DATKEJ010000310.1:0-23361 GCA_035512315.1 Rhodothermales bacterium
CGCACGATCGTAGATCACTGAGTGAATGTCGTGAACCAGGGCGTACTCGCCCGGGAGTTCGACGTGCCGAATCTCGACGTCGTTCTCCTTCTGGAGTTCGTCCGCCATCTCCAGCAGCGCACACTGCGCATACGGCTCCGCATCATTCCACTTCGGACCGTGGACTACGCCCACGCGCCATGGGCGGTCTGCGCGGCGCCGACGACTGACATCTGCGAGCGCCCGCTCCGTCACCGGATAATCAGGCCCTTTGACGCGGATCGTTTCGAAAACTAGCTCGATATCATCGATGCTGCGCGCAAACCACCCGACAGTATCCAAGGTGTCCGTCGTCTTCAACATTCCGGTTCGTGGAACCAGACCGAAGGACGGTTTGAACCCTATGACGCCGCAGTAGCTTGCCGGCCGGATCGTGGAGCCAGCCGTCTGTGTTCCGAGAGCAACAGGTACCATGTAGGCGGCCACTGCTGCGGCGGAACCGCTCGATGACGTCCCGGGCATGTACCCCACGCGGTGCGGATTGTGCGTGGGTCCAGGCGCATGGACGGCGAATTCGGCCGTCACCGTTTTGCCCAGGACCACTACGTCCGCCATTCTCAGATAGTGAACCACCCTCGCATCGTTCCCGGGACTGAATCCGGCCCAGATTGGGCTCCCCATCTGCGTCGGCATGTCATAGGTGTTGAAAAGATCCTTGACGCCAACTGGCACCCCCGCCATCGGGCCGGCGCGCCCGCTCTTCTGTTTTTCATCGGCGGCACGTGCCTGCTGCCGGGCTCTCTCGCGGTTCAAGTGGACCCAAGCGCGAATGGATGGGTCAATCGTCTCGATATGATCAAGACACGCCATCGCGACGTCTACCGCCGTGGCTTTGCCTTGCCCGATCGCGTCACGGACCGCGACGGCGGTCAGCGCGTGGAGCGGTTGATCTTCGATCTTCATCCCTCGTGTACTCCCTTACGATGAGCGCGGTACTCCTCAATGGCCCGCGTGAACTCCTCATCGGAGAGTCCCTCCTTGCCCAGCTTGAGGCGATGTTCTCGTAGAACGGCGCGAAACTCGTCTTCAGTAAAGCCGGTAATCTGCAAGTAGTAGTCGAGCGCGTCTGGCCGTTCGGAATCGTGTTTCTTCGCGAGTTCGAATGCTTCCTCGCGAGTCAGAAGGCCGGCACGGACATCAATGCTAGCGTGGTCGGTTCCGCGACCAAAACCTCGTTTGAGAAACTTAGTGTAGTCGTGGACGCCGGCCATTCGGCACTCGACGCTCTTGTAGCGTTTGTACGTGCCCTCGACGTGATCCTCTCTCCAGCCATAGACGTCGCGAACGAACTCCATTTGCCGTTCGTCGTCCCAGAATACATAGTCACCGAGATGAATGCCCACCACGCCTGCCTCAGCGATCTCGTCATAGGAGGGAAGTCGGAAACCAGCTAGGTCCCGGAGTGCGATGCCATCGCCGACCATGCCTTCCGCATGCACCTTGGCGCTTACCTTCGTAAAGTAGTCGCGATCGAATTTCAACATGGGCTCATAGTGCGTAGCACGTCCGGACATGTCCGCGACAGACTCACCCCAAATCAGGAGCGGAATCCGATACTTCACTGCGATCTGGAGCGGAAAGGCGCCGACGCCTGAGTGGCAGTGCCAGCACGCGTCGCCGATCGTAAACAGCGACTTGCGGGCGAGCTTATTCACCAGCTGGCGATTCGGCGTAAACATGATATGGTCTACGTTGAACCGCTCGATCGCATTCTGTAGGTTGTACTTGCCTGTTTCGGAGAACCAGTTGTGACTGAACGTGACCGCTAGCGCTTTCAGCCCATACACCTGCGTGATTACGTGCAGCTGGAAAGTGCTGTCCTTGCCGCCGCTGATCGGAACAATGCAGTCATAGTCGTTGCCGAGTGCCTTGTGGCGCTCAAGGACGGACCGAAGCTGCCGTTCGCGTTCCGTCCAATCGATGTGGATCTTCTGCTCAGCGGACTGGCACGACTGGCAGATTCCCATCTCGTCAAACCGAATCCCCTCATTCGATTCCGGCATGCAGCACCGCGCGCAGTAGCGCATCCCGGAAAACATCGGATCGCCATAATCAGTAGATGACATGTCCTCGACCTGCGTTCTGTGTGATTGTCTTACCCAACCAGCAGCAGCCCTTTTGAAGGTTCTTCGCTGACTCAAATGGTGATCGCAACACGTCGCCAGCGCTAGACGCCGTGTGCGTGGAGCTGCTCGAATTCCTTGCTCAGGACGCCGAACTCGACGACATCGAGCCACTGGCCGCCTTTGAAGACGGCCTCGCGGCGCCGCCCTTCCTCTCTCATTCCAAGGCGCGCAGCCAGGCGAGCCATCGCCGTGTTCGTATGGAAGGTGCCGCAGTAGATCCTGTGAAGGTGCAACTCCCGAAAACCGTGTGCCAGAAGCAAGGACGAGGCCTCGAAGGCGATCCCCTGTCCGCGCGCGGCCGGGTCGCCGATGAGGATGGCATATTCGGCGCTCCTGTAGACGGGGTGAATGCCTTGAAGCGTGACGTTCCCTACGTGTTGTGACGAGTCCTTCAGCTCAATTGCGAGCGCGAGCTCCGACCTCGAACGCCTTGTGTTCCGCACGTACTCAAGCGCCGCCTCCTCCGTGTAGGGAAACACGTGGTGTGAATTTCCTGCACACGTTTCCGCGTCGTTCAGCCACTCCAGGTACGCGCCCGACACGTCATCTTCCATTAGGGGGCGGAGTATCACCATCTTCCCTTCCAGGAACGGGAGTCGACGGCTCACCGCTGCACCATCGCCGCCTCGTCGAGGTGTACGAGCTCCGCGGCACCATCGACGACCTTCTCGAAGATGACCGTCGCGTCGCGCATATCCCGCGAGCTGGCCCCCGCGTGGCAGATCGTAAGGCAGAGCACTTCGGAGAAGTGCATCCGCTCAGCCGTTGGACAGATCCCTCGCTCGTACGACACTCTGCCTCGGTAGCCAGCGTAGGTGAACGGGAAACCATCCCGGCCGAAGGCAATCCTGCGCTGGTACATCGGCTCGAGGTATAGGGGTCGCACGTACCCTTCGGAGACCGGGAGCCCCTCTGCACGCAGAGCTTCGGCGAACACCTTCCGCGGAACATCGTGGACCTTCTCGTCGTAACGGATGGTGTACACGTAGTACCCGTGCCGCACGCCCCGTTCGACGTCCGGCGTGGTCAGCGCGGGAAGCTCACAAAGCGACTTCGTCAGTTGACCCGCCAGTTCCACACGGGCCCGCACGAATCCTTCCAGCTTCTTCAGCTGTTCCAAACCAATGGCGGCCTCGATCTCGGTCATCCGGTAATTGAATCCAACCAGGTTCACGATGTCTTCGGTACCCTTTTCACGAACAACCACCTCCGCGTGGTTGCGGATGAGCTGGAGTCGTTCTGCCAGCACGTCATCGTCCGTCACAACAACACCGCCCTCCCCAGTGTGAATCGTCTTGTGGTAATTGAGGCTGAAGACTCCTATGTCCGCCAGCGTGCCCGCCCATTTTCCGCAGCGCGTTGCTCCGGGCGCTTGCGCCGCGTCTTCGATAACAACGATTCCGCGCTCGCGAGCAAGCCTAACGATCGGATCAAAGTCGGCTGGATAGCCGAAGATGTCGACCACGATGATGGCCTTGGTGTGGGGGCTGAGCCGCTCGCGGATCGTTTCCGCAGAAATACAGTAAGTACGGGGGTCGATATCCGCAAACACAGGGATTGCCCCGTTTACCACCGCGGCCGTGGCCGAAGCCGCCATCGTGTATGGGGAGACGATCACTTCGTCTCCCGGCCCGACACCAGCCGCACCGACGGCGGCGTAAAGGCCCGAGGTTGCCGAGTTCACAGTGATGGCGTGCTTGACGCCGAAATAGTCCGACCACTCCTTCTCGAGTCTCTGGACCCGCGGCCCACCGTAGAAGTCCGGCGACCACGTCCCAAGGAACTGCGAAAGAATGCCGCTGTCGAGCACTTCCATCACCGCCTGCTTCTCTTCCTCGCCGATCGTGCGATAAGCAGGGAATGGAGTCTTCCTCACGGGTTCGCCACCCAGGATCGCCAACTTCCCACTCATACCTTGCTCGCTCCTTCTCCAACGGTCCTCGCGATGAGCGCGAGTACGCGGTCCGTCGCGCCCTCGGAAACCCAGTCTGCGTTCGCTTCACGCAGCCGACTCCGGCGCTCCTCATTGATCAGGCACTCTCGCAGAGTGCCTCGCAGCTCGGCGAGATCGTACACAGCCATGCTGCCTCCGGTTTGGTTTGTGGGCACAGGATCGCTTCTCTCACCCCCGGGCTGGAGGCTGGCGACAACGCAACCGAGGAGGCAGGCCTCGACGAGAAGGACAGTGGTCATCCCGACGATGAGGTCAGCAGCCAACACCGCCGACCATGAATCGCCTTCGGACCAAAGAACGCTGCGAACCCGCTCGCCACGCGGGAGATCCTGCGGACGCAAGTGTTCTCGGGGATGCGGCCGAACCGCGAGAAGAATGTCGATATTGTCCGACAGAGCGATCTCCTCGAGCGCGCGAGCGACGGCGACAAGCAATTCGCGCTCGTCGACGGCCACTTCGGCACCACCGACGAGACCGGCGATCTGCGAGAGAGGCTGCGACGCAAAGAGAACGACTCGACAACTCGCGCCCGCCGCGAGACTCTCCCTGGCATCGCGCCGTCGATGTTCGGTCCACTCGGCGCGAAAGGCGCGGATCGCATCGAACGCGGGTTGCCCCGTGACAACGAGCCGGTCCGGTGGGAAGCCCTCAGCCACCATCTCACGTTTCGTCCGTTCGTCCATCACAGCGATTGCGGAAGGGAGGATCAGGTTCCCTCCTATGTCGTCGCGAAACCGAGCGGCATAGTTCGTGCCGAAGTCGAGCACCGTCACCGACGGGACCGAGGCGCGCGCCGCCCAACGGAGGAATACCCGCTCATGGTCGACGCCGTTCACCGAGGTGGACGTGACGAGCAGGTCGACATCCTCCCCGCGAATCCACGCAGCAGGATCCACTGCTTGTGTCTCGGGCAGGCGCTCGATGGCAATCCTCCATCGAGCCCAGACATCGATCGCTTGACGATAGCCCAAAACGCGTGTCTCAGACGCAGGGTCCTTGTGGAGAGCGACTAATACCGGCGCCAGCGCCGCCGCTCCTCCGGGATCTCCGCCCACCGCAAGGATGTGTCTCACGATGGGCGGACCTCAATTCGCATCCAAGTGCCGTCCGACTGTCGCGCCGACTCCGCGATCTGGAGGGCAACTACACCGTCGGCGCCTGTGCACGCGGGGGCCCCACCGTCGTTGATCCGGTTCGCTACGTCCTCGACGGCGTTCAGCAGAGCCTTCGCGAGTCCTCCCCGGATCGAAGAGAGCCGAGCGTGTTGGAGAAAACCGGCAAAGGTTTGCGAAGGGCGTAACTCGTCTACGCAAATGGCATCCGCCCCATCGGAAAGGCGCACCCGTCCCTTTTCACAGATGAGATCCATTTCGAATAAGCTAAGGCCTTCTCCCGGATGGCCTAGAACCACTCCTGTTGCTCCGCAGGCGAATTCCAACTCGACGGCGAGGGAAGGATCGTCAGGATCTGGAGCCGGCTGTGCGCGCAGTGTTCTGACGGCCACGACCTCGCCCACCAGCATCCGCGCGAGGTCGATCCAATGCGTCCCGTTATGGAGCCACCCATTCGCGTAGTGGCCGGTCGCGGTTTGAACGGCCCCAAGCTGCCCACCTCGCAGCACAGGCACCATGTCCCGAATTCCCTCAGCCCAGCGGCGCGAGTAGTTGACGGCGAGGGCCACACCTCGTTGTCGCGCTAGCGTCTCGATTCGCTGAGCTTCGAGTGCGGTCGTCGCCAAAGGCTTTTCGGCCAGCACGCCCCGGACTGAAGGAAAACTGATAACCCGACTGGCGATCGCAGCGTGCGTCGCGTCCGGTGTGCAAACGCTCACCAACTGTGGCTGCGCGGCTTCGAGAAGCTCTGTCACGTCCCGATGGCTACCCGGAATGCCCCAACGGAGCGCGGCCGCCCGCGCCGTCTCGGCTTCCGTGTCGCAAACCGCAACCAGTTCGGTCAGCGGCGAGGCGGCGTAGGCAGAGACATGACTAAGAATGGCACCGCACTCAGGCGACGAGAACCCTGCCCCAATTCTCCCGCAACCAACCACGGCGGCCCTGAGCGGAAAGTCGACCTTCATCGTGCGCTCTTCTGGGCGACGTGCCGATTAATCGCAGCCACATCAGGATGTCGGTGCAGGTAGTCGACGATATCTGCGAGGCCAAAGTCAGACCGAGAGGGGTAGAGGGTTTCGAACACGCGGGTCACGACTTCGAAATCCTCAGGCGTATCAACGGTGAGACGATACTGAGAGATCTCTTGACCGAATCCGCTGATCACATGAAGAAGCCGGAAGCGCTCCGGGTGTTCGTAGATGTACAGCGAGACGTGCTCGCGGTCAGCCGGATCCTGAGTCAGGCGATCGACCTGCTCGAGAACGCGGGTAGGAAATGCTTGCACAGCCATGCCGAGGGGGTAGGTCTTTACGACGCAGTTCGCACAGTAATCGACATCGTTGGCTTCCAGGGTCCCGACGACCTGATCGACGAGAAATGGATCGATCAAAGGACAGTCACCGGTGGTCTCGACGATTAGATCCGCCTCATAAGCTTTCGCGGCCCCCAGCACCCTACCGAGCACGTCCTCCTCGCTGCCGCGGAAGCATCCGACATCGAGTTTTCCGGCAAGGTCTTCGATCACGTCATCGGTGGAATTCGTCGTCGTCGCGACGACGATTTGATCCAGCCGCTGCGCGCGACGGAGCCGTTCGATCATCAACTCAAGAGACGGCCGACCGAGAATCGGCTTCATCACTTTCCCAGGCAGCCGCGTGGACGTCATGCGCGCTTCGATCGTGCAGACTCTCATTGACAATACACTTGGACAATCCGCGGTGGCTCTCTGCTTCAGTAAATCAATTCCCAGTCGAGCGGTGTGCCCCGCTGTATGTCGCGCTTCGCGCGGCGCCCGATCACCTCACTGAGGTGCTTCGGAGGCAATCCCATGCCGGGGCGAATAGACCGAACGTTATCACCTGTGAGGAGTTCCCCCGCAACAACGTTGCGCACCACGAACAGCGAGCGCCGAAAAACGCGGCTGGCCGCTTCGTGCTCAGTAGCGCTGTAGATCACGTCACCCAATGCCCGCTCGGTTGTACGCACCGCTTCCACCATCGCCTTGAACTCGTGCGGTTCCAGCGAGAAGGCGCTGTCGGGCCCAGGCACGTTCCGGGACATCGTGAAGTGTTTTTCGATCATGCAGGCGCCTAACGCGACGGCGACCGCAGGCACCGCGATGCCAAGCGTGTGGTCGGACAGACCAGTGGGTACACCGAACCGATTCGCGAGATCCGGAATGGTTCGCAGATTCATCTCTTCGGGAGGCGACGGATAGGCGCTCGTGCATTTGAGCAAGACGATCTGCGTGGCTCCTGCTTCGCGAGCCGCTCGTACGGCCTCTTCGATTTCCTCGAGGTTCGCCATGCCGGTGGACATGATCAGCGGCTTGCCCGTGCATGCAGCCTCGCGTATGAGTTGGAGGTCCACGATTTCGAAAGAGGCAATCTTGTAGGCTGGAACGCCCATGTCCTGCAAAAACCGAATGGCGGTTGTGTCAAAAGGAGTTGAGAAACAATCCAACCCTAGTCCTTCGGCAATCCTTTTCAGTTTCGGCTGCCATTCCCATGGCGTGTAAGCCTCACCATAGAGCGAGTAGAGATTCTTACCTTCCCAGACCGTTCCTTTACCGATGCGAAAGTGCTCGCCGTCGCAGTTGATCGTCAACGTATCGGGAGTGTACGTCTGAAGCTTTATGGCATCGGCCCCGCAGTCGACGGCGGCATGGACAAGGCGGACCGCCTCGTCAAAATCCTGATTGTGGTTAGCCGACAACTCCGCAACGATGTATGCAGGCTGACCAGGCCCAATTAGCGTTCCGTTGATCTCTATCCCATTCATTGTTCACGTTCCTCTTCGAGCGGCAAGGCTTCTAGAGACAACGACATGAATATTCTTTTCCCCTCGCTTAAGAAATAGGCTCCCCGGTAGGAAGGGAACGTCCGCGCTCGAAGGACGTTGATTAGATGCCGCGCCGTGTACGTCCGGTCAAGATCGATACAGTCGATACTCTTCACGTCGGAAACCCGATGTGCTGTACCAACGTTCTTGGGCTGCGCTCGACGAGGCGCTTTTCGCGCACTAAGAAGTGGCCACGTGACCTTAAACAGTTCTAACGAAGCTTTCTCGAGACGCCGGTACAGGGTCTCCCCCGTATCTTCCGGCTCAATGGGCACCTCCTGCTGGGCAATGATGTCGCCCGTGTCCACGCCGGGATCGACATAGTGGAGGGTCGTGCCGGCGGGAGTACCATCGACAATGCTCCAGACGTTGGGGTGCGAACCGCGGTTGTAGGGGAGCAAAGCGGGATGCAGATTGACACATCCGTCGGGGAACATCGCGAGGAACTCAGGCTTCAAAATGTAACCGAACATCACTGACACGGCAATGTCCGCTCCCAAGGCGCCAATGCGCTGCAGCGCTGCAGGGTCGCCGAGTTGCATGGCCTCGAAGATACGCTCGGGCGGAAGCGTCGACGTTTGAATGAGCTCATCGCGCAAGCGAGCCCTCTCGTGCGGGTGGACGACTAGACCAATCACTTCATCTGATTGATTGGTCAGCCACTCGAGTGTCTTCAAACCGAGGCGATTATTCAGAAGGGCAACAATCTTCATCGAGTTCCACTGTTGAGCACCTCTTGGACCACCCTGTGAGCACCCCAGCCGTCCACTAGTCTCCGCCCCGTCTGGCTCAGATGCCCTCGCGCCACTGGGTCCTCCAAAACGCGGGCGATCGTAGAAGACCAGTCCCCGGTGTGCTCGGGATCCAGCGTCACGCCTGCACCCGCCAAACCGACCGCTCTTGCAATCGGCTGCTGGTTTTCGGCCTGAGCAACAACCAGGGAGGGCAACCCCATAAAGAGGAGTTCCCACGTCGTACTCCCTGCGGCAGAGATGGCGAGATCTGCCCAGGCCATCTGTGATGGCATATCCGACACCGCATGCTCGACGCGAATGGGAATCGTAGAGGTTTCGGCCAATCGCCGGATGGAATCCTCATGCGGGTTGACAATGCCGGTGAGCACTGTGACCTCAAGGTACGTTTTTCGAGTCCGGATGAGAGCATTGAGCACGGACAGTGACGTGTTCTGCGCGTCGGCGCCTCCCAGCGTTACCAGGACGTTTCGGGCCTCCGACCGCACGGCTCGGTCGCGCTCGCGCCACTGCCAGAACTCCCGACGCAGCAGGGCGAACCCGCAGCCCAGCAGGAGTCTCGTCTGTGGCGCACGGGATGGGTAGAGTGATTCATCAGCGTAGAGATTCTGATTCACGACAAAGTCTGCGCAGTGATGTGTCGCGCCGCCGCCGTCGTCGATCACGATCACCTTGAGCCCGGTTTCCGCGAGCGCGCGCTGATATGCCGGACCGAAGTGATAACCGTCCACGACGAGCCACTTTGCACGAAAGGCCCGAGCATGAAGGATCGTATCCGCCATGTCTTGAGGACTTCCCGCCTCGCATTCCAGTCTTCGAACCGCAATGTTCTCTTCTGAGATGCGGGCTGCAAGCGCCTGCGGTAGCGCGGCGCAAACATAGGCCACCTGTCCGCCCGCATCCATCCAGGCTTGGGACAAAGCGAGACACCGCATCACATGCCCGGTCCCGGCTTCTACCGTGGCATCGCAGCGGACCATCAGTCTCAAGTGATCCCGCTCAGTTCGGTCTGCTCAACGTCGGAGTTGATCGCTGCCCAGTCCGGGTGATTGTCGAAGAGCTCCAGCAGCTCATGGTAGGAACTCGCGAGAACTCGCGCTCCAAGCGCTTGCGACATCCTTGAAAGTAGCTGGAAATCCTGCAGGGTATCGAGCGTCCAGCGGAGCGCACTGCGGTCTTCACGATCTTCGACGCTGAGGTGCCGAAATCGCTGGGGCTGTCGTCGTACGAAATAAGTTACGTGCTCCAAGTCCGCCGGACTTGTCGCTTCGGCAGCTACGGCTTCGAGCGTGTCGCGAGCGATGACTTCAGCGTCCAGTCCGCGCGGATAAGTGCGGCGCAGGCAGTTCGTCGCGTAATGCACCGGAGGCGAAGCACCGCAGAACGCACGGACAATCCGATCAGTCACCTCCGGGCAGATGAAGGGACAGTCAGCAGTGAGACGCACGACCAGCTCAGCCTTGAACGCTTGGGCGGCGCTGACATAGCGACTCAGAACGTCCGACTCGGATCCCCGGAATACTCCTACGGAAAGATCGTCGCAAACACGGACGATCGGGTCGTCCTGCTCGAGATTTGATGTCGCCACTACGGCGTCTGACAAGGTTTCAGACCTTCGCAGACGTTCGAGCATTACGGCGAGCGCAGGGCGCCCGGCAAGGTTCATAAGGACCTTCCCGGGAAGGCGAGTTGAACCCATGCGGGCCTGTATGATCCCAACGGTTTTCACGCCGCCTCCACCCACGAGCCGAGGACACCTACAACGCGGTCCACGTCGGCGTCTCGCATCTTTGGAAAGAGGGGCAGGCTAAGGCAGCCTGCGTAGTAAGCCTCTGCTCCCGGGAAGTCCTCGGGGCGAGTCGCGAAATTCGTGCGGTACCACGGTTGGCGCGGGACCGGAATGTAGTGCACCTGGGCTTGGATGCCAGCGGCCGCGAGCTTCGTGAAGAGGACCTTACGATGCGTCGCCACGTCCGCGACGGTTTCGTTCGCCCGCGGCAAGAGCCGCACTACATAGAGGTGGTAAGCGTGCTCCACTCCGCGCGCCACTGCCAGGGGAGCAACACGGCCCGCGAAGGGCGCTCGTGCCAGCGCCGCCTCGTAGCGCGCGGCGAGGGCCCGCCGTTGTTCCAGAAAGAAACCGAGCCGCCGCATTTGGCTGACGCCCAGCGCGCATTGCAGGTCGGTGAGGCGATAGTGGTAGCCCAGCTCCTGCTGCTCGTGGTACCACGGCCCATCATTGCGCGTCAAACGCGCCGGGTCCTTCACCATGCCGTGCGTTCGCAATTCCATCAGACGGCGGTGAATAGCGGAATCATTCGTCAGTACTGCTCCACCTTCGCCGGTCGTGACGTGCTTGACGGGATGGAACGAGAGGATGGCCAGGTCCGTGTCTGAACAAGATCCGCAACGAATGGTCTCACCGTCTGACTGGTATGTTGCGCCTAACGAGTGCGCCGCGTCTTCGATAACGCGGGCTCCGAATTTTCGCGCTACCTGGCGTATTGCAGCCAGATTCGCCGGCTGTCCCGCAAAGTCGACGGGGATGATCACCGTAGGCGGCACGCCTTCATCGGAGAGAGCCTGGCAGCGTCGCTCAAGGTCGTCCACGTCGATCAGCCCAGTTGCGGGATCTACGTCGGCAAAGGCCGGGCGGCCTCCCGCGTACGCAATGCAATTAGCCGAGGCCACGAAGGTGTTGGCACTTGTCACTCCAGTCTTTCCTGGACCGACACCGGCCACGATCGCTGCCAGGTGCAGGGCAGCTGTGCCGGAAGCTACCGCCACCGCGTGCCGTGCCCCTGTCGCTACCGCCAGCGCCTCTTCGAACTCCGCTACTTTCGGTCCCTGCGTAAGCCAGGGGCTGCTGAGCTGTTCTGTGACAGCGCGCACGTCCAATTCGTCGATCCACTGCCGGCCGTACGGAAGAATTTCGCTCATGGCTCAAACCCTCGCTCACGGGCGAATTCACGCGCCTCCGGCAGGTCCAGTCCGGCCACCATCCTAGCCAGTTCCTGGCCCGATAGCCACCGATCATTGGTATCCGATCCGTATCGGAACCCATCAGAGCATCGCACGCCTAACGCTCCCCAGTCTTTGCTGTACCCAAAGTCGAACTGCGCGTTAATGACGAACCGGTCCTCCATCTCAACAGCTTCGCGAGCATCCTCCTCGGGCACCATCACCTCGTGCAGCTTTTCGCCGTTGCGAATGCCCACTACATCTAGTCGGCACTCAGGTCCGATGCATCGCGCCACGTCGGTGATCCGCATGCTCGGGATCTTTGGGACGAAGATTTCCCCTCCCCCCATGATCGCGAGACTATCCAGAACAAAGTGAACGCCCTGATCCAGCGTGATCCAGAAGCGAGTCATGCGCTCATCCGTAATCGGCAGGACCCCATCCTTTCGCTTGCGCAGGAAAAGCGGCACAACGCTGCCCCGGCTGCCCACTACGTTGCCGTAGCGCACGACCGAGAAGCGTGACGGCCTGTCTCCAGAATAGAAATTTCCGGATATGAACAGTTTGTCGGAACATAGCTTTGTGGCACCGTAAAGGTTCACCGGGTTGGCAGCCTTGTCGGTGGAAAGCGCCACGACTCGGCGAACACCTCGTTCAATTGCGCACTCGATCACATTCTGTGCTCCGAGCACGTTGGTCTTGACTGCCTCAAATGGATTGTATTCGCACGCCGGAACATGTTTCAGGGCAGCGGCGTGAATAACAAAATCTATCCCCACCAAAGCCATGGAGAGCCGTTCGCGGTCGCGCACGTCTCCAATAAAGAATCGAAGCCTCGGGTCAGCATATTTGGGAGCCTGGGCCATTTCGTACTGTTTGAGCTCATCGCGGCTGTAAACCACAGCTCGTCGGACGTCGGTTTCCTTCAACAGCGTACGAATCATCCGTTTTCCGAACGATCCCGTCCCCCCTGTCACCAGAATTGACGCGCCGTCAAGAAATGAATAATCGATCATATATTCGTGTCCCTATGTCCTTACCTGGTCATCCGGCTTTCAGGCGGACGTTGGCAATTAGGCCTCGGCCCATTGAATGCTAGGGTTCATGTTGCGCGTATCTACGGCGAGCGAACCGTCCTGTCCAGTGATACCTGTGATGAGAGCCGTCTTCAAGCGGTTAGCCTTGCCTCGATTCGTAACTCGTCATATTCCGCGAGAGATTCGTTCTCACCCCTTAATTCCGGCCGTCGTTCGACGCCGTTTCGGGTCTGTTGCTGGCAGGTACGACCGAAGTGGACGAACTCAACGCCACCCGTTGCCTATCGGCTACTCTCGTGCCAGGTGTTGAACCAAAAGGAAACCAGCCTGGTAAGAACCGTCTTGACCGATGACGCCTGTGATGAGCGCGGGTTTAGACAATGAAAGACTTCATGTTCATCAGGCGCGAACGATCCCGCGGAGATGCTGCGCGACCAGTTCTGCGGTCATCCGGACGTATTTCAGATCCGGCTCGCGATGCTCACCGAGCGGTGTGGGCACGCAGATAATCACGGCGTCGCATTCGCTCAGTGCGTCAAATCTCGGATGTCGCGCGGATGCGGCCGCGCGAGAAGGCGGATCGGATCCGCTCGGCGCCGATATGTCGGATGTACGACTCACCGCGCAGCAGCATCTTCGGCTTCTGTGGGTCGACATCGAACCCGACCACCGGGAACCCGCTCTCCTCGAACAGGAGCAGGAGCGGAAGACCGACATATCCGAGACCAATGACACCGACCCGACAGGTTCGCTTGTCAATCGCCTCGGACAATATTTGAAAGACTCGCTCGTCGATCAGAGACGTCATTTTAAATCCTCGTTGTTTGCGCTGAGCGTCGCGTCGATTGTTGAATCCGCCGTGCGACGCTCAGGCTTCGCCCCCTTCGGTGTACATACCGACTTTTCGAGCGAGGCGTGCCACTGCCGCATTTTTCTGCTTTCCTGCCGAACTCGCCGAATCGCTCAACTGATCGGCGTTTCGTCTGCTTTCTTCACTTCGCCCACTTCGCGAGTGAGGCTCCTGATCTCACGATTCAACAACTCGTATCCGTTGATCTTTCCGGCGCGTGGCGTCCGGGTGCTCCATGAATGCCCGACGAGGCGATAGCTGACTTCATCGCCAATCGAAGCTGGTATTGAGCTCAACCGTTTTCTGCGCCGAGAAGTGTCTCGCACTGAGTTTGCCATCGTCCCATCGCGGTCATGAATTCCACGGTGCTCGAGCTATCGCCACCTTCCCGCGAATAGGCTCCGCCCCCTTCGGTGCACAGGGCCACCTCACGTTAGCTCTCCGTCTTCACTCCAATCTTGGGCGATCGTCCTAGCTGGACGACCTTTTCGAACGACCGGTGGCCGGCCGCGATTCAAGTGCTACTACCTCGCGTCCCAGCTCTACCGAGACCGATTGCCTGAGCGCTGTGATCGAGACGACAAGCCGAACTAGTCCCTTTTCACGAAGGACCACGCCACGGTAGCCACAGAAGAGCCCTTCGCAAATCCGAACCTCATCTCCTGCCGCAACTTCCGGCCAGGGGATGAGAACCGCACCCGAGGCTTGAATGTGATGCAACTGAGCCAGCTCCTCATGCAGAAGTACCTGGTCGTGAACCTCGAGCAAACGAGCGATCACATTCGACCGCAATGCCTCGGTGCGGGCCTCCCGCCCACCCCGAAAGAAAACATAGCCGGGAAAGAGTGGAAGCCAGGAGGAGAGATTGCGACTATTTCGCCTCTTCTTCTGCTCCCACTGCGGAAGATAAAAGGGGATGTCCTCCTCTCGCAGACGTCGGGCAATCCGCTTCTCTTGGCGGCTCCGGACGTGGGCCACATGCCAGGGGAACTCGTCGAGCGGCAGCTCGAAGAGCCTCTCGGGATGGGCGTCAACTTCTCTGCTGAGAATGGGCATTCCTATTGTTTCTCCAACCGCGTGCTGAGTCGCTCGATTTCGTCTCGGATCTCGTCGAATTCGGCCGATTTCCGCCGAAGGAACTCGAGCGTGACGCGCGTCCGCTCCTGAATGCCCTGGGGGGGCAGCACGTACACGTACTGGGTCTTGCGGTTACTGTTCTTGAAGTTCCTCGCCTTAATGAATCCCTTCCGCATCAGAGCCTTGAGACAGTAGTTGGCCTTGCCGATACTGATCCCGAGGTGCACTGCCAGAGCCCGCTGTGTGATCTCCGGCTCCTCCTCGAGAATCTTCAGGACACGATAGCTGATTTCGGTATCCATCTGTTCAACCTTTGAACAGATGGATACTACACCGACCTTCGGTGCGAGTCAATTGTGCGAATCGCGCCGAGATTAATCTGACCGAAGGGGGAATCGTCGCGCCACGAAGAATCTGACCGGAGCATCCTGGGGGCGGGAGGAGTGATCACCGCGACGATCCTCGGAAGAGGAAACGAGAACGAGGCACATCGGCTGACAGAGCTGCTCGACCAGCATGCGACCAATACCGACCGGGTAGCCCTCACCGCGGTCGCCGACAGCAAGTACGGAACGAACGAGAACCTCATCGAGTGCTACGACCGAGGAGTTCGACTCCACACCCGGACGCTCAGAGACGTTCAGCAGAAGCGCACGAAGAACAAGGGAATCTTCCCGGAAGATCTCTTTGACTACGACTCCGAGACGGACACATACGTTTGTCCTGCTGGCGAGCGACTGAAGCGGCGCAGACGGAGGAAGGACCGATCCGCACGAGATTACGCGGCTCCGAAGAAGATCTACGACGCATGTGAGCTCAGGCCGCAATGCACCACAAGCTCGACAGGACGTACGATCAAACGCCACGATCGAGCTGACGTGATCGAGTCCATGCGGCAACTGACCAGGACCGCCGAAAGTAAATCGGACGTATCTGTTTACTACAGGGATTGACAGGAGCGTGAGTTGAGAGCACTCTGAATGAGGGAGCGAGGGAGTGAGAGGGTTCGAAGCTGAGATCGCCGCATTACGGACAGAGCTGCAAAGCTCGAGGCGTAGGGTCGGAGAGCTTGAGCGGGAGAATGCGGAGCTTCACCGAGAGAATCGGGAACTTCGACGTCACCTCGAGAAGGAGCGGCGGCAGAACAAGCGGCAGGCGAACCCGTTTTCGAAGGGCGATCCAAAGCGGGACCCGAAGAGGCCTGGCAGGAAAGCGGGAAGCTCCTACGGCAAGCACTCGCGAAGGTCGATTCCGTCGAGGGTTGATCGTCACGAGTCGGTTCCATGTCCGTTGTGGTGTGAACACTGCGGCGGGAAAGTCAAACTGCACCACCGAGAGTCGCAGTACCAGATCGATATCCCACCGGTACGGCCGGAGACGCTCGAGTTCGAGATGCAGGTCGGCCGGTGCATTCGGTGCGGTCGACAAGCCTATCCATCCGGCCTTCCGATCTCGTGTATGAGTGCCCGAAGCGCAGGATCTTGGGCGACCTGTCCCAAGTGGTAACGGAGATCAAGGACTGTCTTCAGGTGATCCCGAGCCTCGGCGGTGTATCCCAATTCCCACTCATACAGTCCCAGCTCGACCCAGAACTGGAGAGGCAGTCGACCCCGCACTGCCTCACGATAAGCTGTCAGCGCGTCCTCGTGACGATTCAAGCTTCGAAGCATCCGAGCTCTCGCCACATCTTTCCGCCCCCGAAGATAGGGGTCCCAGGGATCGAGCTCATCCACGGCAGAAAGGCGGCTACGCAGTGTCGCCGGTCGCTCCGAGGATTGGGGCTGCATCACGATTCTCACAACTTCATTCTGCCTGTGAGGCTGCCACACACAAATCCAAAATAAGACTCCAGATGTCAGAGCAATGATCGTGGTTGCGCTAATCTTCATGATGTTCGACATGTCCAACACCTATCCCCGCAGCGATTGCAAGGCTGCCATAGACTACCGCGATCTGCAGGGGGAACTGCACCATGGCGGCAGCGCAGATCGCCAGCGCAGCAGCAGCAACTCCTGCCCCGACGGCACGAACGCTAAGAGGGAGTCGTGATGAGACATTGATCAGTGTCGCCCGCACGAAGACGGTCACGAAAATAACCATCCCCAGCAGAAGAGGTACGCCGGCCTCAGCAGCTGTTTCGAGATAATCGTTGTGCACCATGTCGAAGTACGCTTCTTCCCTCTCCGCTCCCGCTTGCAGCGTTTGATCGCGGGCGGCAAGATCGCGCGCCACCTCAATATACTCCAGCGGAAATCTGCCGGGCCCGACGCCAAGAAAAGGGTGGTTTCTTATCAGATGTGCTGATGCCCGAAATGGCTCGAGCCGTCCACCAAGCAATTCTCCCATCCTGCCCTCTGACAGATGATTTCCGTACCACGTGATTTTTCTTTGAACTTCTTCCGGCAACAGCGCGACCGAAGTGATCAAGAGAAGAAGTGTCAGAGAAGAGGCGATCACCAAGGTCCCTCGCGGCGCTTTGCGCATCCACCAGAGCCCTGATCCTGCGAGCAGAGCGCCCATAACAGCGATTGCAGTCAGGGTAGTCGAAAGCACGATGCCGCCCACCAAGGAACCGGTGAGGACGGCCATCATCAGAGGTTTTCGATGCACGAGTCCTAGTGAGACCGACAGAGGGATAAGGAGATATACACCAACGTCATCTCTGTTACCAAGGAGCGCTGATCTCGACAGCAGTACCTTGTCTACTCTCGGTAATTTGCTGAACTCCTCAGGCGAGATAAGCGGGTACCAAAGCCCCGCTACCTGCGCTGCCAGGATCAGGACAGTAGCGAGCGCCGGGATCAGCATCAGCCACAGCAGCCTGATTGATCCGAGGCGGGCGATGATCGCCAGCGCCAGGCTGTGGCGGCTGATACTCAGGAACCAGCTCTCGCAGAACCGAAGAAGGATGCTCGAGGTTGGAAATGGTTGATACCTCGAGGCGCCTGAGAAAGTCCTCGACAGTTCCTCGATCGGGCTGCGGAGCACGGGTAATCATAATTTGCGGGTGGAGAGTCGGGGTCGTTGATTCGCCGCCGAGCCGAAGTTCCTCGAAGAGCTTCTCACCAGGTCGGAGTCCGGTGAACCGGATTTCGATGCTGTCGTCGCCTGAGAGGCGGATCTGTTCAACATATCGGGACTCTCGACAAAGGAGTCGTCCGCATCTCTCTGTCTCGGATTGCTGGCCGTTCTTCGATCTCGTAGTTGTATTGATCGGTCATCATACATGGCCGTGAAGCGGGAGTACAGGCTCACGCGCGCACCAGGCGAGGATCGTCCTGAGCCATCGGAACGCAGTTGCGAGTATCGACTACGAGTTTCGCTCCGCTGTACAGGGCGCTGTCTCTGAACTGGGAGTGAGGTGTCGAGACGAGAATGAGATCGTATCGCGCAAACTCTTCTGCCGTGCACGGGACGGATTCGAGCCCCAAATCGTGTTTCCGACCAGCTCGCGCCACGGGCACATAGGGATCGCAATACTGCACGTCGGCACCGAGAATCTGCAAAAGCTCGATCAGCTCGAACGACGGCGACTCGCGATCGTCGTCGATGTCGGGCTTGTACGAGAGCCCGAGAACGAGCACCTTCGACCCCTTTACACTCTTTCCATGATCGTTCAGCGCCCGCGCGGTCTTCTCGATGACGTAACGAGGCATGCCAGTGTTGACTTCGCCGGCCAATTCGATGAATCGCGCCCAGATTCCGTGCTCGGCCGCCTTCCATGAGAGATAGAACGGGTCGAGCGGAATGCAGTGTCCGCCGAGCCCCGGCCCCGGGTAAAACGGCATGAACCCGAACGGCTTCGTCTTCGCGGCCTCGATGACTTCCCAGACGTTGATTCCCATCCGGTCGAGGACGATCTTCATCTCGTTGACCAGAGCTATATTGACCGCACGGAAAATGTTCTCCAGCAGTTTGCTCGCTTCTGCCACCTCTGGACTCGACACGGCAACCACCTTGTCCAGCGCTGAACCGTACAGCTCGACCGCAGCGTCGCGGGATGGGTCGTCCATGCCACCGACGACCTTCGGGATGTTCTGCGTGTGGAATAAAGGATTTCCCGGGTCTTCACGCTCCGGTGAGAACGCCAGGAAGAAATCGGCCCCGCACCGTAACCCCCTCTGCTCGAGACAGGGCAGGAGGACCTCGCGGGTTGTCCCGGGATACGTCGTGGACTCCAGGACGATGAGCTGCCCCGGACGCAGGCGCTTCGCGATCTGTTCGGCGGTGATTCGTACGTAAGAGAGATCGGGCTCCCGATGATCACCCAAGGGGGTGGGGACGCAGACGAGGATCGCGTCACATTCCGAGAGGCGGTCGAAGTCGGTCGTCGCGGCGATCCTTCCGTTCGAGAACGCTTTCGCGACACGCTCCGGCCCAATGTGCCGGATATACGACTCGCCACGTTCGAGACGGGCGGTCTTGTCCGGGTCGACGTCGAAGCCAGTGACGTGGAATCTGCCCTCGTTGAAGATGAGCGCCAGAGGACGACCGACATATCCGAGGCCGATGACGCCGACGTGGGCTTCACGCGAGCGGATCTTGTCGAGGAGCGCCTCGTGGTGCGTGAGTTTTGATTCGATTGCTGTCATGAGAGTAGACCTCGAGCGGCGAGCGACGAGCGACGAGCGACGAGCAAAGGCGAACGCCGAGCTACGAACAATCCGGGCTGGAACGAGCGGGCTCCGCCCCCTTCGGTGTACGGCGTCACCTCTTCGAATTCGATCATCGTCTTCACTCCGCCGCCGCGAAAACTCCCGCTAGCGCGGCGATCTTCCGGTCACGGTTTCTCACCGATACCGGTTTACTTCCATCCATTCACGGCGAACCCTCGGGTTCGCCGAAACATGCTGATTTCCAACAGGGACTGCCGGGCGGACCGACTCCCGGCCGAGCTCGACAGAAACCGACTGCCGGAGCGCCTGAATCGACACAATCAGACGGGTTTTTTCCTTCTCTTTCACGATGACACCGCGGTACCCCTCGAACGGGCCGCTCCGGACCACGACCTCATCCCCTGCGGCGAGCTCCGCCCAGGGCTCGAGAACGCCCCCCTCCTGCTGGAGGCGATAGAGCTGCGAAAGCTCCTCATGGAGCCGCTCCTGGTCGGGGATATCGAGAAGGTGAACGACGACGTTCGACCGGATCGCGATCCTTCTCTCATCGGCCGCTCCCCGGAAGAAGAAATACCCGCTGAAGAGAGGAAGCCAGGATGAGAAGCGACGCCCGCTACGCGAGCGCACCTGCTCCCACTGAGGGAGGTAATAGGGAACGGAATCGTGGAGGTGTCGCGCGAGATGCTTCTCCTGACGGCTGCGGACGTACGCCACCTGCCACGGCATCTGCGCCGGCGAAAGATCGAAGATGTCTTCCGGAAAAGCGTCCGGCTCTCGCTTCAGGATCGGCATCAGGCGTTCGCTTCTTCCGCCGTCAGTTGCGCCTCGAGCCGGTCGATCTCGGCCCGGATCTCATCGAACTCCGCCGACTTGACCCTCAGAAAGGCGATCGTGACGCGCGTGCGCTCCGACACGCCCTGCGGCGTCAGCTTGTACATGTACTGGCGCTTGCGGCTGCTGTTCTTGAAATTTTTCGCTTTGACGAACCCCTTCTTCATGAGCGCACGAAGGCAATAGTTCACCTTGCCGACGCTCACGCCCAGCTTCGAGGCGAGCTCGCGCTGGGTGATCTGTGGCTCTTCTTCGACCGCCTTGAGTATCCGGTAACGGATTTCGGAGTTCATCTGTTCAATCTTTGAACGAATCTAGTATAGTACGCCGCGCGATGGCGAGTCAAGGTCCAGGAACGCCTCGTCGCTTCGTCGCCCAAACGCGGTACTATGAGGAAGGGAGCCTTTACCGCACAGGGCTTAGAATCGTCCAGCAGCAGCCTTGCGAACACGATTGGGGCTTCGCCGCTTTTGAAGGAGGAAAAGATTTCATGGTTCAACGCTACGATCGCCGCCTCGCCCGGGATGAAATCGAGGAGTACGAGCCGGGAATACCGCTGGGTGGAATAGTCCGCATCATTGTCCGCTATCGCTATCCGATCGTTCTGTCAGTCGCGGCCGTGCTTCTCCTCTACGGCGTGATCGCGGGGGTTGTCTATCTCTTCGGACCTTCTCAGAGAGTGGCTTCGATCCCGTTCCGGCTGGAATTTACAGGAGCTGGACAGGGACTATACCCGAACGGAACCCGCTTCTCGACGAGCGACATCGTCGCGACACCAATCCTGACGAAGGTCTACGACACGAACGATCTTTCGCGCTTTCTGCCGTATCGGACCTTTGCGGACTCGATTTTCGTCGTCGAGTCAAACGAGGCCGTGGAGAATCTGGCTCGGGAGTATAGTGCCCGGCTCGACGACAAGAACCTGACCACCGTCGACCGGGAGCGTATCCAGGAGGAGTACCGGCTCAAACGAGCAAGTCTCAGCCGTGCCGACTACTCGATCAACTTCATGATCGGAGGGGAAACCCGGAAGCTGCCCCGCTCGCTCGTCCCGAAAATACTCGATCAGATCATGTCGGAATGGGCACGGTACGCGAAGGAAGAAAGGGGCGCGGCGCGTTACGCAACGGTGCTTCTGACTGAAAACATCATTTCGCAGCAGCAGATTCTCACGGAGGAACCTATCATCGCGCTCGACATCCTTCGCTCGAAGATCAATGAGGTCATCCGCAACATCGACCAGCTCCTGCGGGTCCCCGGAGCGGAGGTGCTCCGCGCCGGGGACCAGCAGATTTCTCTCGCGGAGCTGCGGGTCCAGCTCGAAGATCTGGTCCGTCTCCGACTGAACCCTCTAACAATCCAGGTTCACTCGGATGGCATCACGAGCGACAGAGACAGCACGATGCGATTTCTCGATTCGCAGCTCGCTTACAATGAGCGCCGTTTCGAAGAGGCAACGGCCCGCGTGGAGCGGGTGAGAGAGGCACTCGAAACGTATCAGGGGGGGGGGCGCCCAGCGATCGAGAGCACCGCGGCAGCCCCTGCGCGCAGCCCGGCCTCGGGCGGCGGCGACGTCGTGATGCCACAGATCGGCGAGTCGTTTCTGCAGCAGATCGTCGGCCTGTCAGGGCTGAACGCCGATCGCGAATATCGCCAGGGGCTCGTCGACGAGATGAAGAGGGCTTCGTTGGAGACCATCCCGGTCGAGAGCGAAATCCAATACTATCGGAACATCGTCCAGATTCTCGAAACGACACCGGTACGAGGTACCGGAGGGGAGCAGGAGAGTGCGAGGATTCGTGACGATCTGAGAGCGATTCTCGGGGAAGTTCTCCGATCGATCCAGCAAGTCAATGCGATCTACGACCTCATCTCCACGAATATCAATTCCACCGGGTCACTCTACACCACGACCGCGCCGCCGAGCGTGAGGGTCGAGCGCGCAACTTCTCCCATCCGCCTCGCGCTTATAGGGTTTCTACTTCTGCTGGTCACGATACCCGCCGCGATCGCCGGAGCCCTGCTGCACGCCAGAGTCACGGACGAAGCCGAGTTTGAGGGAGATGAAATGACAACGGAGGGGTTGGTGAAGACGGAGAGTTTACCGGCAAATCAGTAGCACGCAACATGCAACTGCGAAGGTGGAGAGCTGCGGTGCCGTGAGCCCTACGGCCTCTCTCGCCCCAGAGTAAAAGACAAGCGCGACCGAGAGAACTCCCCCGGCCGCGCTCTTTGACGAGATTGGCGGTCCGTCAAATATGGTATCAATGACTCAAGGGGCGCCCTGGGTCCTCACCGGAATACTCGTCCTTCCTTGCGTCGCCCGTCCTCGGCGCGGCGACGCGGAAATCTGATCCACGGCCGTCATGCCCGAATCGATTCGCACGGAAGGAATCTCCATCCCCGCGGCCGACTCGAACTTCAGTCGCACGACCGCGATCTCCTCCGACCGGCCGGTGGCCGTCAGCGGCTCCTCGAAGGAAATGAGCCATCCTGCCCGGCTCGCCGTCGAGGTTGTCGCCTCGAATCGGACCGTCGAAGACTCCGCGATCCCGCGGCGCTCCACACTGATCGCTCTCAGCCGGCTGCTGCCTGCGACCTCGAGTCCGAGTGCAATGGACGTGACGCTCGTTCCAGGGGCGACTGCGAGACGCACCGGAACGAGAATCTCGCCGTCGGCAAGGACGATCGACTCTCCGGCGACGACCGTGGAGCTTTCTCCGGGGGTGCTCGAGAACGTGGCGGTGGAGCTTCCACTCGCCCCTCCAGAACTGAGAAGCCGGTTGATCAGATAGAAAACATCCGAGATGTTGACCGTGCCATCATCGTTGGCGTCTCCAGAGCCGATCGGAGCGGGCCCATCACTCAACAGGTAGTTAATCAGATAGAAGATGTCGGCGACGTTGACTTGATCGTCGCCGTTCGCGTCCGCCGAATCGAAGAACGGGCTATAAGGAATCTGGGAGTCCTCGAGACCTGCGATCGACCAGTCTACCGGCTCGAAACCGATGGCGATGGCTGGGGACGACTCTGCGACGTGGGGAATGCCGTTCACCCACCGTACTTCCGGATCCGCGATCAGAGAGTTGCGATCATGCCCCTGCGCTTTCCATTCCTCGAATGATAATCCTGCGAAAATCACTTCATCTCCGCTACTATGGTGAA
>DATKEJ010000311.1:0-10473 GCA_035512315.1 Rhodothermales bacterium
GGAGGCGACTACTATGATTTTGTCGAGATTGGTCCCGAACGTTGGGCGTTCATCGTTGGAGACGTTTCGGGGAAGGGCACCTCGGCCGCGTTCTACATGGCCGAGCTCAAAGGCGTTTTCCGTGCGCTCAGCCGGCTCACGCAGGCCCCATCCCAGTTTCTGGACTATGCAAACCAGGCGCTCGCCCACTCCATGGAAAAGAACGTCTTCATATCGGTAGTTTACGGTATCCTCGATCTGGAAAAGGAGCAGTTCACGCTGGCCCGGGCAGGTCATTGTCCGGTCGCCATGGTCAATGGATCCGGTGAATCCCGCTATTTGCGGACGGAGGGGCTCGGGCTCGGTCTCGATCGGGGTAAGCTATTCGCCAAGGTTTTGGAGGAGGAGACGATCTCCCTTAGACGAGGAGACGTTTTCGTGTTGTATACTGATGGTGTTGTCGAAAGCCGCAACGAATCAGGCGAGGAGTACGGGTATGACCGTTTCATCGATGCGGTGCGGCACCACCATGGAAAACCAGTCAAGGAAATGCATTCCGCGCTGCTCGCCGACTTGAATCGGTTCCTCGGGCGGGCCGATTACGATGACGATATGACGCTGCTCGTGCTCCGGTGGGACGGCCCGTCTACGCCCCGGGAATCGGATCGTGCAACAGAAGTCGTCTCCGAAGCGTATGTCCCCGCCCCTCAAGAGAGAGAGGCCTAAGAGCGACGAATTGAAGACACTCGAACAATCCTACTAGAAGATGAGCAACTTTTCGGTCACGTTCAGACAATCAGGTTCCGTCCAGATTCTCGATCTCGAGGGTGATCTGGATGCCCACACGGCTCCCGACTTCGAGGCCGCAATCAAGAAATGCCTGGACGGTGATCAACACAGAATTATCGTTCAAGGCACCCGCCTGGAGTACATCTCGTCGGCCGGACTGGGCGTATTTATGGCGTTCATCGAAGAGGTGCGCGATCGGGGCGGAGACATCAAAATCACGGCGCTCCAGCCTCGAGTTTATAATGTTTTTGACCTGCTCGGATTCCCGGTCCTGTTCGACATCATGGACACGGAACACGAAGCCATTTCGAAGTTTGATGAAGCGAAGGTAGGGCCTTCAGGCAACGGGTGATTCCTGCCTTCGTTCACTCACCTCGATCAGTAAGCATCCGTGGGCCGCAAATCGTCCAGACTCACCATCCCAAGCACGACACTGAAGCTCAGTGCCGTTCGCGAGTTTGTGGAGAAACATGCGCGTGACTATGGCTTTTCGGCAGATGTCGTCGACCAGATGGCGCTCGCCGTCGACGAGGCGTGCACAAACGTCATTCGCCACGCCTATCGCGGAAGGAAATCAGGACCGGTCGACATCCGCATTGTGGAGGATGCCGACAGATTCACGGTCACGATTCGAGATCAGGGCGAATCATTCGATTTCGACCATTACAAGCGACCGAACCTCGCCGAGGCCATCCGGGCGCGACGCGGGGGCGGATTCGGTGTAGACATCATGCGCCGGCTCATGGATCTCGTCGAATATGAGCGACGCGGCCGGTTCAATGAGGTACACCTTACGAAGTTTCGCAACTCCGACTCCAAAAACAGCGTCAAGTTATAGCCCGCCCGAAGTACAGCGAGGCAATCCCGAAAGTCAGCGGCTTTGACCGCAAATCCTCGAATCCCACAGCAGCCATCTCCTCAAGGAAGGCATCCCCTGTTGGAAACACGCCCACTGAATCGGGGAGATACTGGTAGGCGTGCTCGTGTCGCGACACGGTGCGACCCACGTTCGGGACGACGTAGCGGAAATAGAGCCCATAGAGCTGTTTGATCGGAAAGTGACGCGGTCTGCTGAACTCGAGGACCACCAACGGCCCGCCAGGACGAACAACGCGTGCTATCTCAGACAATCCGGCCCGCAGATTCTCGAAATTCCGAACGCCGAACGCCACCATAGCGGCGTCGAAGAAGTTGTCCTCGAACGGCAGCTGTTCCGACGCTCCCGACCGCATCTCGATTATATCGCCGGCGCCGATGCCGGCGATCTTGGCTCGCGCCCGCTCGAGCATTGCTTCTGATATATCCACACCTACGACCTTCTCCGGACCGAGCTTCAGCGCGCGGATTGCGAGGTCTCCCGTTCCGGTCGCGACGTCGAGAATCGTGCGAGGTGCATCCTCTCGGAGCATCGCCACGGCCTTCCGGCGCCATATTCGGTCGATGCCAAAACTGAGAAGGTGGTTGAGGAAGTCGTATCGAGGCGCGATGGCATCGAACATCGCCTGAACGTCCTCCCGCTTGCCGGGTGCCTGACCCGGCGGGGGAATGCCCTGTGCCAAATCCGCTCTCTTTGTTGTCAACTAATTCGGTTATGATACGAGTCTACAAATCTACAAGTCGAACGTCGAACGTCGAACGTCGAACGTCGAACGTCGAACGTCGAACGTCGAACGTCGAACGTCGAACGTCGAACGTCTTACTTGGAACCTGGAGGTTGAAACCGGGAAAGTTCCCATCTGCCATTTTCCATTTTCCATTTTCCATCTGCCATCTGCCATTTCCCTATAATCGCAGCGTAACGTTAACGTTCTGCGTCTTCTGCCTCATGGACTCACAACCTCCGATCTGGTTCAGACCCTTCACGCTCGACGAGATCAATCGCCGTGGAGCAAATACCATGGTGGAGCATCTCGGGATCGTGTTCACCGAGATCGCCGTGCATCATGTAACGGCCGAGATGCCCGTCGACGAGCGTACGAAACAGCCGCTCGGTCTGCTTCACGGCGGCGCATCGGTTGCGCTCGCGGAAACCGTCGGGAGCACCGCGGCAAATTTGTGCGTGGATTTCGATCATGCCTTTTGTGTTGGTATGGAGATCAATGCCAACCACGTTCGACCCGTGAGAACAGGGAAGGTCGTTGCGCGTGCGGAACCGGTGCACATCGGACGAAAATCGCACGTGTGGTCGATTCGGATCACCGATGATAGAGACCGGCTCGTATGCATCAGCCGTCTCACGATGTCGGTTGTCCGACGCGAGGAGCAGATGCAGTAGTCACCCGCCTTAATATGGGGCCTCCCAAAACGTGTATCATCGGAGCCGGGATCTCCGGAATCGCGGCCATGCGCTCGCTCCAGCGGGCCGACTTGCCGTTCGTCTGCTTTGAAGCAGGATCGGGAGTCGGCGGGCTGTGGCGGATCGGGAACGACAATGGAATGTCGCACATCTATCAGACCCTCCATACGAACACGTCAAGAGAGCGAACGGGCTATTCTGAGCATCTAATGCCCGCCGACTACCCGGATTTTCCGAGCCACAGCCAGGTCCTGGAGTATCTAGACGACTTTGTCGATCGCTTCGACCTTCGCAAGAATGTCCGCTTCCGGCATCGAGTTGAGCACGTCGGAAGGCGAACCGCTGGCAGCTTCGCCGTGACCGTCACGCGTCCTGACGGTTCCCACCAGCTGGAGGCATTCGACGTGGTGGTAGTCGCCAACGGCCATCACTGGGACCCTTACTTCCCGAAGCCGGAGGGTACCTTCTCGGGATCCATGATTCACTCGAGTGAGTATGAGCGTCCCATCGATTTTGCCGGGCAGCGCGTCCTTATCGTGGGAGCGGGGAACTCGGCCTGCGACATTGCCTCCGACCTGGTAGGCATCGCCGACCGTGTGGAGATGTCGACCCGGAGAGGCGCTCACGTCGTTCCGAAGTATGTGCTCGGACGGCCCATCGATCAGTGGACGTCGGACTTCATGTCGCGGCTCCCGCGATTCGTGCAGCGGGGGTTATTTCAGTTCCTGCTGTTCCTGGCGCGCGGGAGTCAGACCTCGTACCCTTTTCCGAGGCCTTCGAATCCGTTAGGGACGGACCATCCGACCATTTCGAGCGATATCCTCAACCTCGTGGGGCATGGTAAGGTCACGGTTCATCCCGACATCGAGTGCGTTGAGGGAAACGAGGTACGATTCACGGATGAGACGGAGGAGTCATTCGACGTCATAATCATGGCGACGGGGTTCAACGTCGCTATTCCGTTTCTCGATGACGAGATGGTTCGCGTGGCCGACAATCGCGTCGACCTGTACCGGCACGTCGTTCACCCGGGTGTAGACCGCCTTTATTTCGTGGGACTGGTCCAGCCTCTCGGTGCGGTGGCTCCGCTCGTGGAAGCGCAGGCCGACTGGATCGCCGATCTGATAACGGGGCGATGCAAGGTTCCCGATCGTGATGTAATGTGGCAGGTAATCAAGTCTGAGCGCGAGCGGATTGAGTCGCAGTACGTCCGCACGAGACGTCACACGCTCGAGGTAGATTTTTTCGGCTATCTGCGGGAGATCAGCCAGGAGCGGACCGCAAAATGAATTCTCACCATCTGCCGAGAATCCTGAACAGCAGCTCTCTTGCCCAGTCGCCAAACCGACCTTTCGGGGGGTAGACGAGCGGGATGATGCCTCGGCGCGCGTTCTGGCGCATGATCGGGACCGAATTGGAGAACGTCTCGAATCCGGCGCGCCCGTGACTTCGTCCGGACCCGCTCTGTCCGACACCTCCGAACGGAAGGTGCGGATGCACGAAATGCAGCAGGGTCTCGTTGATGCAGATGCTTCCCGTTTTGAGTTTGGCCGCGAGTCGGTTCACCAGCCGGTCATCGTTCGAAAAGACGTACATGGTCAATGGTGAAGGGTTCGTTCTCACGATCCCGATGAGCTCCTCTTCGGAGCGGTAGCGAAGCACCGGCAGTATCGGCCCGAATATCTCTTCCTGCATCAGTTTGCACGTCAGCGGGACGCCCGTTGCGATCGTCAACCCGCTACGGTGTAAGTCGCTGTGATGAAGAATGGCACCCTCCTTGACCGCGTCGGCCAGCATGGCTTCCAAACGGGCCTCGTGCCGGTCATCGATCAACGCCGACATCTCCGCACGCGCT
Organism: Rhodothermales bacterium; assembly: GCA_035512315.1. Lineage (GTDB taxonomy): Bacteria > Bacteroidota > Rhodothermia > Rhodothermales > DATKEJ01 > DATKEJ01. The sequence goes on from DATKEJ010000311.1 coordinate 4,920, forward strand.
TCGATCCGGACCGCGTGGGTAAGTATTGCCTTGACGAAGTCGTCGTAGAGCTTGTCGTGCACCACGACGTAGTCGGGGGCGATGCACGTTTGCCCGCCGTTCATAAACTTGCCTCGGACGATCTTCTCAGCGCACTGGTCGAGATCGACCGATCCGTCCACGACAGCCGGCGACTTGCCTCCCAGCTCAAGCGTGACACTGCTGAGGTGTCGGGCGGCGGCATGCATGATCTCCTTCCCCACTGCGGCTCCACCGGTGAAGTAAAAGTGGTCAAATGGCAGGTTCAGCAGTTCGGCGCCCACTTCTACTCCGCCCTCGACCACGGTCGCGACGTCCTCAGGAAGGGCGTCGCCTATCAGGTTTGCGATCAGGCGAGAACTATGCGGCACACGTTCCGATGGTTTTACGATCACCCTGTTTCCCGCCGCAAGCGCAGAGACGAGCGGGCCGAGACTAAGATTGACGGGGTAATTCCAAGGAGAGAGAATGAGCACTACCCCCTTTGGGTTGTGCTGAAGTCGCGAGCTTAACCCCCAGAGAGGAAAGGTACTACGGAGGCGCTTTGGCGCCGTCCATGACGCCAGATTGCCAAGGGCGGTCTTCAGCTCCAAGAGCACGGGGATCGACTCGGTGAGGTCGGCCTCGACGGGCGATTTCCGGAAATCCTCCCAGACCGCCGTCCGAATGTCCGCGCGCCGGCTCAACACCGCGCTCCTGAGCCTCTCGAGCCATGAAATCCTGGTCTTTACCTCCGGTAATGGATTGCTTTCCTCGGCGGTCCGGAGCCTGTCAAATATCTCACTCGGATCTCTCATCCTAACGCACGAGTCCATCGGACGGCTTTGTGAAGGGCAGCACCGTCGGGGAGGCCATTCGACATATCCGCCCGTGAGTGTCCAATCGAAAATATCCGTCGTAAGCGGAGGCCTAAATGCCGCCGGATACCGCCTGCAGAATAGTGATGACGTCCCCGTCGCGTAGAGAATACTCCGACGCCTCAACGTCACGCGTGTTCGTATCGTTCACGAAGCACAGCACGTGCTCTCGCAGAGCGCCCGATTCGTCAAACAGGTGGACAGCGAGCGAGGGCCACCTCTCGCAGAGATTCTCGATCGCCTCGTGTAGAGAATGGCCCGAGACCTGAGCCGTTTTCGGAATACCCAACAGGGAGGTCAGCAGAGAGGGTATTCGGACCGAAACCGTCGCCATCAGGTTGGTTCCACAAACGACTCGACGCACAGAACGCGCGGCAACGTGTACGGGAGGACAATCCACGAGTCACCCGCATCCGGGCTTATGTGCACGGTGCCGGAGGTGGTGCCGACGTACACACCGCATGGAGCCAGTGAGTCGACCGCCATGGCGCCTCGCAGCACTCCGGCATAGGAGGCCGGGCCGGATCCCGCGGGTTCCCACGAATCACCGTCTGAGCGGCTCCTGTAGACTTGGAACGTTCGGCCCGGAGGCATCCGGTACTCTCCGCTCTCCTGCGGAAAGACGAAAAGTGTGCCGGTCCTATCGTCGCGTCGAATAGGGAACCCGAAGCCCGACGGAAGTCCGGCTTCAACCTTTTCCCACGAGTCGGCGCCGTCTAGTGTTCGGTACATACCCATGTGGTCCTGCCTGAAAATCCGGTCTGCATTCTGCGGATCGATGGCCAGGCCGTGCACGCACCGGCCGATGCCGTGAAGAGCGTCCGGCACAGCGGGCGTGACGCCTTCGTTCTTCGGCTTCCATGTGTCCCCTCCGTCATCTGACCGGAATACGCCGACAGCCGAGATTCCGCACCATAGTCGCTTCGGATTGTTTCGGTCTACCAGAACGGCGTGTGCGCAGAGGCCCCCGAATCCCGGAACCCAATCAGATCGAGTCTCGTGCTCGTTCAGACCGTCGACGGGTGACCAGTGGTCTCCGTCGTCGTCACTGAAGAAGAGCCCGGCTTCCGACACTCCGGAGTATATCCGGTCGCCTGAGACATTGAAACACCAGATCTGGTCGAGGGTCCTGTCGGAGCCTTCGGGGAATGCAGGGGACTGCGGCGCCTGCTCCCAATGTTCGAGGTCCCGGCTTGACTGCACCGTGGCGCCGTAGACGTAACTTCCGGTGCCGGCCAGATACCGGCCCGTGCGGGTTCGCGCGAAGGCGTTGACCGTCCATCCCGCGAAAATCTCTCTCGTTAACTTCCACTCGCGGCGTGCCGCATCTGATGTGAAGACGAACCCTCCCTTGATGGTTCCGACAACGAGGTTGATCATATAATTATCGTTAGGGTCCATGTGATCGCAGCACGCCAACAAGATAAGGTCGGCTCGGAGCCGATCCATCGCGTCGGGATGTGTTATGGCCCCGATAGCCGCCTTTTGATCTCCTGGAACTCGCGGCTGTCGATCTGCATCACTTTGTCGAGGGAAGACTGCTGCTCGTCTTCGGGAGGCTGAAGCCGCCGAACCCGTAGGCGAACCGAGTGGTGCACGGCGACGTATGACGGTCGAAATTCCCACACAGTCGCTCAGGGCCTGCCGGCGCGCACTTACCAGAATGGACCAATCACACACGAACCTTGAATCCGCCCTCCCGGTCGAAGCCGACAAGGCCTTTCCAGACTGGCTGACGGTCAGTCCGAAGCAGGTTGAGCTCAACCACGCGCTGCTTTCGAGAACCTCCGGGAAGGCGAATGCGCTCCTGGAGGGGCTCCTCGAAGACGAGGAGGTATATCAGTACCACAGTTGGGCGAACGTCGTTTCGGTGAGGCGGCTGGGCTACAACGACCACGGCCCCGTTCACGCCCGCATTTCGACCTACAACGCGCTGAAGATCCTTCATCTCCTTGCCGAAAACGGGTGCCCGCCGTCGATCGTCGAGGAAGAAGTCGGGACTCTCGAGGATGCCGAGGTGGCCGTCGCGATGGGGTGTTTTCTGCACGACATCGGAATGGGAGTCGCGCGGGACATGCACGAATGGCACTCCATTCATTTAGCCGATCCGATCATAACGCGGTACCTGGACAGGCTGTACGGCCCGGGTGATCCGATGAAGGTCGCACTCAGGGCGCTCGCCCACGAGGTCATCGTCGGGCACATGGCAAAGGTGCGGATCCACTCGGTGGAAGCCGGGACCGTGCTGGTTGCCGACGGTACCGACATGTCGAAAGGGAGATCACGCATTCCGGAGATGTTGAGTCTCGATCCGGTCGTGGGCGACATGCACCGATTCTCGGCACACGCCATCAAGCGCGTCGAGATCAAGAAGGGTGACGCCAAGCCGGTTCGCATCAGCGTCTTCATGGAGAACATGACCGGTCTGTATCAGGTCGAGGAGGTGCTCATGACGAAGGTCAAAGCGTCGCCGATCATGGGTGAGATCGAGGTGCAGGCCCTGGTGGGCGACGATCCGCCGAGATTCTACCTCAAGTAGGATCAGAGGCGACCTCCTGCTCCCGGTACTGCAGTTCGTACAGCCTGCGATACAGGCCGCCGGCGGCCATCAGGCGATCGTGCGTACCCCGTTCCCGAATCTCTCCGCGATGCACCACGAGAATCTGGTCGGAGTGTCTGATCGTCGACAGGCGGTGGGCCACCGCGATCGTCGTTCTACCCTCCATCAGCTTGTCGAGCGCCCGCTGGATCGTCATCTCCGTCTCAGTGTCGACGCTCGACGTGGCTTCGTCGAGGAGAAGAATGGCGGGGTCGTAGATCAGTGCGCGAACGAACGCCAGGAGCTGTCTCTGACCGTGCGATAGAGCCGCGCCGCGCTCGCGGATGTCCTGCTCGTACCTCCCCGGGAGCTTCCCGATCATACTGTCGGCGCCAACGAGGGCTGCGGCGGTGACTAGATTGTCATGCGACACATCTGCGCCTAGATGGATGTTTCGCGCGACCGTGCCTGAAAAGAGGAAGACGTCCTGCAAGACGAGGCCGAGCTGGCGTCTCAGGTCTCTTAGCGAGAACGCCCGAATGTCCGTTCCATCTACGAGGATTGCGCCCTTCCGAATGTCATAGAAGCGAAGGAGCAGGCTGATAATCGTCGTTTTTCCCGAACCCGTAGCCCCGACGAGCGCGACCGTCTGACCCGGCTCCACGACGAATGAAACGTCTCTCAAGACCCAGTTGATTTCGTCGTCGACGGCGCCGTCCGGTATTTCGTCGTACGTGAACCAGACATTACGGAATTCGATGCGACCTTCAACCGCGTCGAGTGGAACAGGTATCTCCGGCTCAGGGAGCGCAATGTCGAGATCGAGCACGCCAAAAATCCGTTCCGAAGCCGCCATGGCGCTCTGAAGGGTGTTGTACTGGTCTGACAGGTTGCGGATGGGTTCGAAGAACTGTCTTACGTACTGGATGAAGGCCACGAGTACACCCAGCGTCAGTGTTCCGCCGATGGCGCTGACTCCACCGAACCAAATGATCAACCCCAGGGCCAGTGAGCCGATGATGTCGACCGAAGGCCAGAAAAGCGCAAAGTAGAAAATCGTCTTGATCTGGACGGCCCGGTGATCCCGATTGACCGACTCGAAGCGCCGCATCTCTTCGTCCTGCCGGTTGAAGACCTGGACGATGTGGATGCCGCTAACGTGCTCCTGCAGGAAGGCATTGAGTCTGGCGACTTGCCGCCGCGTTTCACGGTACGCGTCACGCACCTTAAGCCGGAAGAGGAAAGTCGCCCAGACCATGATTGGGAGGACCGACAGCGCCAGCAGCGCGAGCGTCGTGTCCAGTGCGAACATGAAGTAAACGATGAACACGAGCCGGAGCAGGCTGCCCATTATGGTCACGACTCCTGCCGAGAGCACGTCGTTCAGCGCTTCGACGTCGTTTGTGGTGCGCGTGATGAGGCGTCCAACCGGCGTCCTATCGAAGTACGCGAGCGGCAGGCGTTGAATATGGCGAAACACGCGGGAGCGCAAGTCGAAGATGGCCTGCTGGCCCACCCATTGGGTCAGGTAGCTCGTCAGCGTGTCGAGGATGGCCTCTCCGACGAGGACGAGAAGGAGAAGGACAATCATGAACTGAAGGCCTTCGCTGTCTCCCACCACGATGTGGTCGTCGATCGCGACCTGAATCAGCTTCGGCCTCACCGGTCCCAGATACGCGGCGAGCACCGAAAGAACGAATGCCAGCGTGACCCATCCTCTGTACGGAGCGAGAAACGACAGAATCCGACCAAACAGTCGCCCGTCGTAGACTGGAGTCTTTTCCGCTTCCTGTTCAGTCTGCTCTTCTGCCACCGGCTACAATGCTTTGATTTCTTCCTCCAACTGCTGGCGCCTCCACATATCCGCGTAAGGTCCTTTCAGTCGCATCAGATCCGCATGCGACCCACGCTGAACGATCCTGCCCTCATCGAGGACAATAATCAAATCGGCGTCCTGCACCGCGGAGAGTCGATGGCTCACGATCACCAGCGTGTGCCGCCCTTTATATTCTCGGAGGGAGGCAAGGATGTTTTCCTCGGTCTGAGCGTCGACGGCGGAAAGGGCGTCATCGAAGACAACGATGCGAGGTTTGGAAAGCAGAGCACGCGCGATCGCGGTTCGCTGCTTCTGGCCACCTGA
>DATKEJ010000312.1:0-5882 GCA_035512315.1 Rhodothermales bacterium
CGGTCGGGCACGAGTGTCAGCGGGTCTCCCCGGCGGTTGACGTAGACAGGTCGTGTGCGGCAGTACAATTACAGGAGTGAGGGGTTTATAAACCTGTCAGGTCTTTAGACCTGTCACGTCTAAAGACCCGTCAGGTCTCTAGACCGGACCGGTTTGGCCGATACTTGGCCGTCCAACAGTCACTTCCGCGCGTGATGGGTTAGGCAATGTGCTCAAAACGGCGCGTTCGGCCGGCCAGCCGAAAGCGTATCTTTTGAGCCATGGTAGCACTGAAAGAAATAGGAATTATGCCATTTAAAATGTTGTTTATACTATATTTAGCAGCTATATCTGGTTGTTCGAAACCAGCCGCTCACCTGTCGAAGCTCCCAGAACTCGAGCCTACGCTGATTGATGGGATGTCACTTCGATTCGTGGGCATCCCTGATCGCCGCGTCGCCGCGACAAACGCCGTGCTGCTGGATCCCGAGGCCGGCCTCGACGCAACGCTGCTCCAAGCCCACCACAGCGGCGGCGACGGAATCATCGTACGATTCCAGCCATCCACCGGCAAGTCCGAGTACATCGTGACGCCTGGCGCCGAGGGATCGTGGTCTGTGGTGTCTATGGGAGGCGGGGAGGCATTTTTGGGCAGTCATCTCCAAGGCTATCTCTACCATCTTCAGGCGGGCTCAACACATCCAACGAGAATCGACCTTCCACGCCCGGATGACTGGATCTGGAGCATCGACCGCGCAAGCGACGGCAACCTGTATCTCGGCACGTACCCTGGCGGAGAAATTCTTCGCTACCGGATCGAATCCGCCGAGGTCACCGATCTCGGTCCAGTGCTGCCAGACGATGGCCGCGCGCGGTACGTTCGAAGCCTGAACGGTGAGTTTCCCGGCAGGCTCTATCTCGGCATGGGCGCCGAACCCGAGCTCGTTGAGTGGGACCTCGAAACAGGCGAACGAACACGCCTCCTTCCGGACGAGTACAAAGACCGCTCCTTCGTCTACAGCGTCGACCGGGTGGGCGACTGGATCGCCGCTGCACTGTCTCCGCATGTGGTCATCCTGATCATCGATCCTGAAACGCACTCGGTGCTTCATACCATCAAATCCCCTAACGACGCCTCAGTCTGGCTCGGCAACCAGCAAAGCGTGTTCCTCCACAACGACAAAATCTATTTCGGAACGCGGGGAGATGACACGCTCTGGGCCTACGATCTTAACGATCGCACTACGCGTGCCGTCGCGCCCGGATTGGGAGGTCCGATAGGCTTGACGCAGGATCGATACCTCTTTACGCGCGACTACTTCGGCACCTACTTTGTTTACGATCTCCTCGACGGCCAGATCGCGATAGAACAAGAGACGTCGTTCGAGGGCGCAGGAATGGATATCCACACGCTCGGCCGCGGTCCGAATGGCACGGTCGCCGGCGGCAACTACATCAACCAGGGCTTCTTCCTGTACGACCCGGAGACCAACTCCCTGTTTGCCCCCGGCGCCTCGGTCTCCTTTGGGGGGCAGATCGACCAGATCGTCAGCAGTGACGGACTGATCTACCTCGCTCACTATACCACCGCACGACTCACGGTGTATGACCCGAACCTCCCCTGGAATCCGGGTATGAAGGAAAATGCAAATCCGCGCCTCATCGGCCAGGCAGGCCAGAACCAGGATCGCTTCCCAACGGCCGTCGTCGGCTCGGACGGAAACATCTACTTGGGCACGATCCCCAAGTACGGGATGCTCGGCGGCGCGCTCGTGCGACATACGCCCGGCACGGACACGCTCGTCACGCACCGAAACGTTGTCCAGAATCAGGCGATTTACACTTTGGTCGAGATTGACGGTACGGTCTGGGGATCCACCGCCATCGTCGGCGGCCTCGGTTCGAAGGCCACCGAACCAAGCGCGAAGATTTTTGCCTGGGATATTGAGAGCCAGTCCAAGCTCGGCGAGTGGGTACCGGTGGACGGCGCCCGCGAGATCTGGGGTCTCGACAAACTTCCAGACGGGACCCTCGTGGGCGGGGCAGACTCGACCTTGTTCGTTTTCGACCCGGCAGCAGGCACGGTCCTCGCCGATACGACAGCCCTCCCTGAAGTCATCATAAAAATGCTGACAAGTCAGGATGGATGGGTGTACGGCCTGACGGAAGAGCGGTTTTTCCGGACGACCCCGGATCTGAAGACCATCGAGACCATCGACGTGGATCCGGGCTGGTGGGACAGCCTGGTTGAGACGGAGAGCGGGAGGTTGTTCACTTCTCGTGGGCCCGCACTGTACGAAGTCGTTCGATAACTGCGGAATTCAGGTTCCAGGTTCCAGGTTTCCGTCATCCCGGACTTGATCCGGGATCCAGATTGAGAGCGCTAAACGCTGGTACGCTAAACGCTAAATACCGCTGCGGGCTATGCCGTGAGCTTGCCCCCAACGAGCGAGTACGGACATCATAGAGCGACAGCGCCGTCGACCCCGGGGCTCAATCCCGGTCAAGCGTGGCGTTTCGAGCGACGAGGAGTACCAAATACCCTATTGCGTGGAACTTGGAACGTGGAACGTGGAACGTGGAACGTGGAACCTGGAAGCTTTCAGACCGGCTCCGCCGCCTCTTCGTCAAGCCACCACATCAAATTCCCCGATTCGGGCCGGATGCCGCTTGCGGGACATTCCTGCAGGTCCGGTGTCTCGCGCAGAGCACATTGCACCGCCTTCGCCTTCGCGGCGCCTGCCGCAAGCACAAAGACGTTCGCCGCGGCATTGATCGCAGGAAACGTCAGTGTCAGCCGCCGGGGTGGATCGGCCGCGACATCCGCAGCCATTACCCAACGCGCCTGTTCCTCAGCTGCGGGAGATCCGGGAAAAAGCGAGGCGGTGTGCCCATCCGATCCGATGCCGAGCAGGACGAGGTCGAAACGAGGCCGGGAAGCCGCGAAATACTCCCGCAACATGCTTTCGTACGCATCCGCCGCCGCCTGCGGTTCCGTGAAGGATGTGGGCATCGGATGCACGTTCCCGGGCCGGATCGGTACGTGACGGAGCAGTCTCTCCCGCACCATTCCGTAGTTGCTGCTCGAGTCGCCGTAAGGCACGTACCGTTCGTCTCCCCAGAACAGATGAATGTGCTGCCAAGGGATTTCTCCGGCGTAATCGGCGGCCAGAAGGCCATACAACATCCTCGGCGTGCTGCCGCCCGCGAGCGCCAGTGAGCACCGCCCGTTTCGTGTTACGACATCCTGCACCAGCGCGACGGTTAGTGTCGCGGCCCGGCGGCACACCTCCTCCAGATCTCGGTAAACATGGATCTCGCCCCTCACGGCCCTGCACGCCCATTTAATCTGGAGAAAAGGTCGTCTGCCTCCTGCGGCCCCCATCCACCCGCCTCGTACGGGTGGCGTGGAATGGAGGGGTCCAGGAGGGGCTCGAACAGCTGCCACGACGACTCCACTTCATCCGCGCGCACGAAAAGCGTCTGGTCGTTCGTCACGATGTCAAAAAGCAGCGTCTCGTACGCGGCGGGTAGCGGACGGAAGGCCTCCGCATACTCAAAATGCAGTCGCTGCTTGCGCAGCGTGATGTCCTGGCCCGGGGCCTTCACGTCGAATTGCAGTTCGAATCCCTCATTCGGCTGCAGCGCGAGCACGAGCACATTGGAGTGCATCTCGCAGTTCTGATACTCTCGGAAAAGGGATACCGGGGCCGACCGAAACTTCACGACGATCTGCGACTTTCGGTCCGCCAGACGCTTGCCGGTCCGAATGTAAAAAGGCACACCCTGCCAGCGCCAGTTGTCAATGTGCAGGCGCAAGGCTGCGAAAGTTTCGGTCCGGGAATCCTGCGGCACGCCCTCTTCCTCGAGATAACCTGGGGCCGACACCCCGTCCACCTTTCCCGCGACGTACTGGCCAAAGACGATGTCACCCGGTGTCGGCTGCACCAGCGAGTGAAGCACTTTGACCTTCTCGTTTCGGATGGGGTCGGCCCTGAATGCCGTCGGTACCTCCATGGCCGTCAGCGTGAGCAGCTGCGTCAAGTGGTTTTGGACCATGTCTCTCAGCGCGCCCGCTTTATCGTAGTAGCCTGCGCGAGTTTCAATGCCAAGCGACTCTGCCACCGTGATCTCGACGCACTCGACCCGATCCCGATTCCAGACGGACTCGAAAACGGGGTTTGCGAAACGAAAAACGAGGAGGTTCTGTACGGTCTCCTTTCCGAGATAGTGATCGATCCGGTATATCTGCGACTCGTCGAAATACCGGTGCAGCAGTTCATTCAGTGCGCGTGCCGATGCCAGATCGTGTCCAAACGGTTTTTCGATCACCAGGCGCGTACGACCCTCGCTCCGATGCAGACCGGCCTTTCCGAGTCCTTCGATCGTTGACGGAAAGGCCCGCGGCGGAAGGGCCAGGTAGAATGTTCGGTCGCCGGGAAGACCGTGTTCCGCCTCCAGGCTTTCAATGCGCTCGCCCACGGCGGCGAACGCGGCTGCGTCTCCCGCTCCGATTGAACAATAGTGCAGGCACTCATCGCACCAGCGCTCGATCCCATCCTGCGTGTTGACCGCCGCCTTGTCGAGCGCCTCACGCGCCCAACGGCGGAAGCTGCCGTCATCGATGTCCGTATCGCGAGCGACGCCAAGAATCTTGAACTTGGATCCGAGGTGCCCCTCGTTCGCCAGATGGTGGAGCGCGGGCAGCAGCTTGCGCTCCATAAGGTCCCCGGTGCCGCCGAAGACGATGAAAAGATGGGGTGTTACGTCGGTTTCGAACATGCTTAAGACTCCTTCTTGACGGCGTGTCCGCCGAATTGATTGCGCATGGCCGAGAGCAACTTAAACGTGAACGAGTCGTCCTCCCGCGAGTGCAGACGGGCGATAAGGGCAAGCGTAATCACAGGAGCAGGAACGTCGAGGTCTATCGCCTCGAAAACCGTCCAGCGGCCTTCTCCCGAATCGGAGACGAAAGGCGCGATGCCGTCCAGCGTCGGGTTCTCGTTCAGAGCATTCGCCGTCAAATCGAGCAACCAGGATCGGACGACGCTTCCGTGCCGCCAAATTTCGGCAATCTGGTGGAGATCGAGGTCGAACTCCCGCTTGTGATTCAGAAGATCGAAACCTTCGGCATACGCCTGCATCAGTCCGTACTCGATGCCGTTGTGGACCATCTTCACAAAGTGTCCCGCGCCGCTCGGGCCGACGTGGCCCCACCCCCGGTCGTCGGCCGGAGCCAGCGTCTCGAGCGCCGGACGCAGCAGTGCGATCGCCTCTTCCTCTCCGCCGACCATCATGCTGTAGCCTTCCGCCAGTCCCCAGACACCTCCGCTGGTACCTACATCGATGAAGTGAAGGCCTCGATCCTTCAGCGTGGATGCGCGCCGCATCGAATCCTTGTAGTTACTGTTTCCTCCGTCCACGACGACGTCGCCGGGAGAGAGCAGCTCGGTAAGACTCGTTACCGTCTGTTCGGTTGGCCGCCCCGCCGGCACCATTATCCAGACCACGCGCGGCGCCTCCAACTGATCCACCAGTGCGTTGAGCGAATGCGCGCCAACCGCTCCGCCCTCCACCGCTTCCCGGACGGTGATCTCACTCAGATCAAACGCGACGACGCGGTGATCATCGCGCAACAGTCGAGTAACCATGTTGGCTCCCATCTTGCCCAGCCCGATCATTCCGATATCCATAATGAACTCTCCGTTTTCGTTGGTCGTTGTAATGTACAGTCGGCAGGATTTTTACGCGACGCGAGCCGGAGTGAAACGATTGGTTGCGCGTGAATGGCGGCGTAAGTTGAGGGTTGTATGCGACTCCTCCTTCTCATCATGATAGCCACAACCGGCTCCCTGTCGCAGGCGCAGCAGATTCCCGTCAGCCGCATCGAGCAGATGCCGAAT
>DATKEJ010000313.1:0-12129 GCA_035512315.1 Rhodothermales bacterium
AGAACCGGCGCCAACGAGGCCACGACAGTCGTTATTCCAGTCGACGTCACCGTCGAGGGCAAGCCGCTTGCCGCCGGAGTCTATGCGTTGATGACGGTGCCCGGTGAGTCCGAGTGGTCGGTCATCTTCAACAGCCAAGCCAAGCAGTGGGGCGCGTTCAAGCATGACCCGGAATCGGATGTCCTGAGCGTCAGTGTCGAGCCCAAGGAAGCCTCTGATCACGAGATGCTCGAGTTCAGTTTCGAAGAGGTTACGGCCGACGCGGCAACCGTGGTCCTTCGTTGGGGAACGACCGCGGTGCCTTTCCGGATTCAGATCGCCGGATAAGGGTAGCGGCATGAACCGCATACCTCTGCTTCGATGAGTGGAATGTGTGGTATCGCACGCAGTTCAAGCGATTCTCGGATGCCGGCGGAAAGTTTGCCCAGCCGCTCATCGAGGAACGTTACAACCTCGAGGATGCGCTGGTCGTCGCGGGTTTCGTCAACAGCTTCATCCGTCACGCCGACGTGGTGCGAGTTGCCAATCTCGCGCAGATCGTCAACGCAATCGCGCCCGTCCTCACAATCGGCGACCGCCTGTTGATCCAGAGCATATATTGGCCGCTCGCGATGATGGCGTCGAGGCGCGAAGGTGTGTCGCTCGTGGTGGGGCTGGAGGGGCCGGGCTACGTGTCGGATTCCTACGGCCCGGCCGGTTATCTCGACGTCGCAGCCATTCAGGATGGAAGCAGGGTACACGTGTCGATGATCAATCGGTCGGATCGTCCGGGAGTTGCGGAGGTCAGTGTAGCCGACGCCGGCGTCCGGGCGATCGATGGCGCGCAGTTGATGACGGGCAGTGGCCCTGAGGCAGAGAACACGCTTGACCAGCCGGAAAATGTCACCGCGGTCGACTACGGAGAGGGACGGCTCGTTGGTGGAAAGGCGGTTTTCGAGATGCCACCGTTGTCGTATCTCACGGCGACGCTCAATCTGGACTGAGGTGTAGACCTCTCGGGATGCCTCACCCTGACTATCCGTCGCTCGGGAGAGGAGTAGCGGGCGGCGGAACGAATGCGGGATTTGTGCGCACGACCGTCTGAGAAACGAGTCGACGCTGAAGTTCTTCGTGGGCTGCCCGCACATGGCGTTTTGTAAGCAAGACGAGGGCCGAATCGGCGCTGATCGCATCATCCTTCTGACGGTCGAGCAGTCGGATCAGGTGATACCCGTAGGCGGTTCGAACCGGCTTTCTTGTCATATCGCCCGTGGCAACGAGCTCAAAGGCCGCCTTTTCGAATTCAGGGACCATTTCACCTCGGCGGAACCACGGGAGCTCGCCGCCGGATACTCTCGATCCCGGGTCGTCACTGTGTTTCCGCGCCAGCATGGCGAACGGCTGGCCGGAAGCAAGGCTGTCGACAAGCTGCGTGGCGCGTTTCCGGGAGGTCTCCAAGTCATCTGGCGAGGCCTCCTCAGGAACACCGATCAGGATGTGCTGAACCCTCAGCCGCGTCGCCAGCGACTTACGGAACTCTTCCACCTCCTCGACCGACGGGCGCGGGAGCGAGTCCTGGATCGACTGGATCAGGGCGTCTCTGGAGATTGTCGACACGAATTGAGAGCGCAGGTCGCTCTCCGTCTGATGGATCTCTTCAAGTTCCCTGAGGAAACCCTCCTCGGTGTCGAAACGAGACCTATATCGAACCATTTCGGCCGCCACCATTGTTGAATCGGCCTTCAAGCCGCGTCGCTGCGCCTCCTGCATCAGAAGTTGCTCGAGGACGTACTGCCTCACCATCTCCTGACGGATCGGGAGCGATCGGGCTTCATCCTGCATCACCTCAGGAAAGAGTGCCTGCAATCGATTCAGATTTTCCCGAAAGGCGCCTGCGGACAGTGTGTCGACTTTCCCGCCGAACTCGACGGTGGCTGCCACGAGCGAATCGGATATAGTGCCCTGAAACGGGACAGCCAGTGGAGTCGGTGTCTCGACCGGCTCGTCTTGCCGGCAGGCGCCGAGAACTGAGGCCAGCACCAGGGTGATAGCCGCGAGATGGATCCGTGATATAAAGGCCATCGGTCGGAGTCGATCCAGAGAGGTCAGTCCTTCTTTGGCTTGGGCGGCTGCGGTAACAGGACGTTGTCAATGAGCCCGTAATCCTTGGCTTCCTGGGCTCCGAGCCAGTAGTTGCGGTCCGCGTCACCCTGCACCTGCTCGACGCTTTTGCCTGTATGAATGGCGATGATTTCGGTAAGCCGAGCCTTCATCCAAAGGATTTCACGAGCCTGAATTTCGATGTCGGAGGCCTGCCCCTCGGCTCCCCCAAGCGGCTGGTGGATCATCACGCGCGAGTTGGGCAGGGCTGCCCGCTTGCCCTTCTCACCGGCGGCGAGGAGAACTGCACCCATTGAGGCCGCCAATCCGACGCAAATGGTCGCGATCTTCGGATTTATGTACTGCATTGTATCGTAGATGCCGAGACCGCTGTACACCATGCCCCCAGGAGAGTTGATGTAGAGGTTGATATCCCGATCGTTGTCTTCTGATGCAAGGAAGAGAAGCTGGGCTACGATGAGATTCGCAATCTGGTCGTTGATCGGCGTACCGAGAATCACGATACGCTCCTTCAAGAGCCGCGAGAAAATGTCATACGCGCGCTCTCCGCGGGTCGTCTGTTCGACCACGACCGGAACCAGCGCGCTAATCGGCTGGTCGCGGAACGGGCGACTGTAGATCTCGCCGGGGAGCGACGTGATGCCCTTGCAGAATTTTACGAAATCGTCAACCATGGTCCTCCTGAGGGTCTGAACTTCCGGCGTTGCTACCGTGGACATGGAAGGTAGTTCCGCTTGACGGGCCGCGTTCGGTCATCCCTCGCGGTCATCCGTCCACTCCAGTTCTTCGACCATGAATTGATCGAATATCCAGTCGAAAACTTTTCGATTCTCGATCCTTCGGTTCATCTGATCGATTATGTCGGGGTAGTGCTTCTCGAACATTTTACGGACCGACTGGCCCGACTGCTCGTTGCGTTTCCCGCTCTCCGAGAAGGCTTCGTCGAGTTCGGCATCGTCGACCGTCAACCCGTTCTCGGTGACGATTTTGTCACGGATGAGCATCCAGCGAGCCATCTCCTCAGCTTCAGCGTGGTGTTCATGATGGAAATCGTGAGCGTCGAATCCGTCGGGGAGGGAGCCTCCGTTGCGACGTTTTACGTCATCGATCATCGAGTCGAGCCAGAGGTGGACCACGCCGTGAGGCACCTCGAACTCGTGCGCCTCGATGAGTTTCTTCATCGCCTCACTCTCGAGGCGGTCGCGCAAGAGTTGGTTCCACCGCTGTTGGAGTCGATTCCTGAGACTGGAACGAAGCTCGTCGACCGTATTGAATTCACCTTCGGTTACTGCGGAGGCGAACTCATCAGTCAACTCGGGGAGGCTGCGGCTCTGGACGTCTGTGACGGTTGCTGCGAAGCGATTTCGCTCGTCCGAATCGGAAACCTGCAGCGACAACTTTACCGTGCTCCCGCTGGTCGTGGTGAGCAGGGCCTGTTTCACATTTGGATCGAGCTCGCCTCCGAGGAAGAACGTCACTCCCTGTTGGCGATCCCCTATGAGCGGCGCATCGGTCGCGTCATCGAGGCGTTGCAGGTCGGCGCGCACGAAATCGCCCTCCTGCGCCCGTCCCTCCCGGGGCGTAAACGTCGCACGACTCGCCCTCAGGCGGTCGATCTCCTCGTCGACCTCTTCCTCAGTGACCGTGTGTCTCATGCGGGTGAGAGAAACGCCGGACATTTCTTTGAGCTCGAACGTCGGCCTCACTCCAAACTGGATGGAAGCCGACAGATCGCCGTCCGGCTCATACTCGAGCTTTGTGATCGTTGGGGAGCCCATGACCTCGTGGCCGGATCCCTCGAGAATCTCCTCCCTGTAAGTCTCCTGAATGAGATTGTCGACGACCTCGTAAGAGATCGCCCGGCCGTGGAGCCTGCGGACGATAGAAAGCGGAACGTGGCCCGGGCGGAATCCCTTCAGCGTCACGTGCTGTCTCTGGGCCTTCAGCGCTTTATCGATCTTCGGTTCGAGAACGTCGCGAGCTGCTCGAATCTCGAGCTCGTACTCGACCGGCGATACCTGGGTGATCCTTGTTTCCATTGGAAGGGGCGTCGATTCGACCCGGAAAGCAGACCGGGCTCATAAAAAGTAGGACGCGAATCGAAGATGACTCGCGTCCTGAATGAACTCGAAATATACGCCTCCGCGCAGGGGGCGACAATTCGGTTCCGTGATGTCTCTTAGAAATCGAACCCGATCGAGAAATAGACAATGCGATCCCCGAAATCGCCGTTGTACGGCCAGGCCCAGTCGAGTCTGACCGGATAACCCAGCAGAATCGTGCGAAGTCCGAATCCCATCCCGACCATCACCTCATCGTGCTTGAAGAATCTGAACTCGTCGAGCAGTTCCTCGGTCGCCTTATCGATGTCGCCGCCCCTTACGGTCCCGGCGTCGATGAACCCGACGCCCTGGATGTTGTACAGTGGAAAAAGCGGAAGCGGGCCCGGAAGGATGGCGGCGAACAGCGGGAAACGAAACTCAGCGTTGACGAGCCCGAAGTACGGTCCGTTCTGCGAGTTGATTTCCGCTCCCCGGAGTGGCATCACCGGTGTCGCAAACACGAAGTCAGACACCTCCTCGATTGGGAACCCGTTCAGGTCGTCAAAAGAATTATTGATCCAGTTCGCGACGCCCGCGGTGTAGAAACGCTGGGCGTTCGGACCGAACGAGCCCGCTGCCGAGCCCCGAAACGACAGAGTGTAGCCGCGTCCAAGAGACTGATAAAATCGGTAATCCCCCAGAAGTGTGCCAAATCGCACATTCGAGATGGCCCCGGGAGTTCCTGCCAGGCTCACGCCGTAACGGTAGCCGCTCGCCGGCGAAATGTACCCCGGAATCGTGACGTCTTTTTGAAAGGCGATCGAGGGATAGAAGAACGTCTTCTCATCCGACGGGATGCTAACGTTGTTGATGTCAGTGGCACTGACCGACATAAGCGAGAGGCTCAAGTCGACCCTGCGAAACTTGTCGAGCGGTACGCTCATTCCCCCGCCGACGCCGTAGTACCTGTAACGGAAGTACGAGAAGCCCCCGTTTGCCGTCAGAATTCGCGCCGTGTGGAAGACCGACGTGGTATAGTCGATCCTGTTGGGAAGGTAGCTGTACGCAATCAGGTAGTCGGAATTCCGAAGGTCGATCAGCAGGTTGGTCGCGGCGTAGATCTGGTGGTTGCCGAGAACGTCGCTGAACATCATTTGCGTGACACCCTGCACGCCTCCGTACAATGCGTCGTATCCCGCCGTTCCGTAGATGATATCGGGTGAGAAGGTGAGCTTGTACCTCTTCTGCTTCAGGTGTCCATCCTCTGTGATGTTGTCCTCAGGCTCAAAAGGA
The DNA here is from genome assembly GCA_035512315.1 of Rhodothermales bacterium. Classification (GTDB taxonomy): domain Bacteria; phylum Bacteroidota; class Rhodothermia; order Rhodothermales; family DATKEJ01; genus DATKEJ01. The sequence continues at coordinate 5,436 of DATKEJ010000313.1, forward strand.
TTGATGTACTCATCGTCGTACTCCGCCTTCTCATCGGGCGCATCGAAGGCGTCGGAGAAGACGTAGTTCCGGAAATCCACCTTAGATACGCTCGAAAGGCTCTCGCTCGTGTCCCTGACAGCCGGCGCGGCGCCCTCGTCGGGGTCCGAATCATCCGCCGCAAGATCGCCCGCACCGGCGGAGCGAGACGCCAGCGTTGTGGACGGGCGGCGGCGTTCGAGCGCTCTGACGAACGGGACACCGTCCGAAGCATCTCTGAGCAGCGGATTCCGCTGAAGCGTGGCCTCAGACGCCAGCGCAATCGCCGGCGCTTGGGGGCCATCGACGCTCTGCATCACTCGCTGCGCCCAAACGTTCGGAACGAGTTTTTCTCCCTCGATCTTCCGATCAAACGGAGTCTTCAGCATATAGATCGAGGGCGTCCCTTCGCTAAGGCTTACGATTGCAGCCTTGTTGGCATCGCGCGAAAGCGAGACTTGCATGATGCCGACGAGCACGTCCGTCAACGGACGTTCGCTGCCGGTGGTCAGGTCCTTCTCGTAGAGATTGTAGATGCCGTTCCTGTCGGAGATAAAGACCAGGCGATCGGGATCATCTCCGAACTTAGGACTCTTGTCATCCCACAGCTCGTCGAACGTGAGGCGCTGCAACTCCGTCTCGCCAACCACCAGCCGGTAAACGTCGTACTGGCTGTAGTCGTGCTCGATCATATCGAAATTCCCTGCCTGGAACCGACCCAACTGGGTGTAGTCGCCGCGGTCACTGTGGAACACGATCTCGGTGCCGTCGGGATTCCACGCCGGCTCGTGATCAGAGAAGATGTCGTTCGTGACGTTGACGGTCTCCTTGCTGCCGAGATCGAGAACGAATATGTCGGTCTGAGAATCCATCGACCCCGAAAACGCGATCTTCCCACCGTCGGGACTCCATGCGACCGAAATTATTGCGTCCACTCCCGGCACTCGGTAATGGGTCGTTTCCTTGGTCTTAACGTCAACAATCGCGATTGCGTCGCTGGAGCCGCTTTTCACGGCAATGGCGATCTGACGACCCGTGGGGCTCCAGCTGATGCCCGGCGTAAGGATTTTGAGGCTCTCGAACTCGGTATTGTCCTGGCCGTCGATCAGCTTCTGGATTCTCTTCCCGTCATTCGCGTTTGCGATGTACACGTCGAAGAGGCCGTCTTTCGTCGAGATGTAGGCGATGCGATCACCCTGCGGCGAGATGGCGGCGCTGGTATTGTAGTAACCTTTCTCCCTGGTGATGATCGGTTTGGCGATCTCGTCCAGTTCCTCCCTGGCGGTGACTTCCGGCCAGTGGACTTTTTTCAAAGCAGTGTGCCATCGTTCCGAGAGCTCTTCCAGTGTGAGGCCGGTGGCTCGCTGGAAGGATGCCTCGACCGAGCGCGTCAGCCGCAGGCGCTGCATGATCTCACCAACTTTTTCGCGGCCATACTGCTCGCTGACATAGTCCCAGACTCCCTGTCCGCCTCGATAAGCGAAGTAGCCGCTGAGATAAGGGATTGGGGCGAGATTATCGTTCAGGATGGCGTCGCGCACGTACATGTCAGACTGCGTGTCCCACCCGAGCGCCTCATACTCCGCCAGGCCTTCGTTGAACCACAGCGGGATGCGAAGGCTAATATTGTTCTGGATGATGGATTGGATGGACCCGCCGTAAAACATGTCGTTGATGACGGCGTGCACGAGCTCGTGGTGAATGACCCGCTGGTAGTTTCGGTAGTCGCCGGTGAATGGGATGGCGATCCGGTTCTTGAAGAGCTCGGTTACACCGCCGATCCCTTCGGCATACTCCGGGAGCGGCGCCGCATTGTTGACCGCGAAGTCGTTGTGACTCTGATATACGAGGATGGCGATTCGGTCGGAAATCTCGTGCTGAAAGTCTTTCGACGTCTGGACGTAAGCGTCCTCAGCTGCCCTTGCTGTGAACTCGGCGAGATACTTACCGCCCGGTTCGTAGTAATACACGTCGAAGTGCTTCGACTGAACGAAGTACCAGTCATGCGCCTGGTACTGCACCTTGTTCTTTCCAAACCGGAAATACTGCGCCTGCGCTCCGGTGGGCAGCCACAGCAACAGGGCCGCGGCCAGCAGCCACACAATGCTTCGTATCGTCGATCGCCCTTTTCCCATTTCAGGCCACGTTTTCCAACAATTTGCGGACTCCACCCCGGCGTTGGCGGGGAAACTTCCAAGTGCTGTATCAGCCGCGACGGCGCCCGGAAAAGCAACAAGACAGAAAGCAACGGGCCGGCGCACGCAATCCAGCACAGCTGTCAGGTAGGCTAGGTACGAAAGGGTGTGTGAGGCTGTTCCTTTCGGGCGCGGCGATGTGCCCCCTCAAAGCAGCTGGAGGCTGGCTGGCGGAATGGGGATGAGGTACTCGGGTGCGAGCGTGTCTTCATGCACCCCGAACTGACCCGTGCCGCGGAAATCGACCACGATGTAGCGGTCGCTGATCCGCACGATCTCGCCGATCCCGTAGTAAGACGGCATGGGACCATAATAGACCAGCTCGCCTTCCTCGAGCAGCCCTCGTCTCGCCCGACGATGGAACGGGAAGATTTGCGGCAGCAGATCGAGGCGATATCGCGTCGTAAGAATCGACATGGTTTTCACTTTATCGCGCACTCCGGAAGATACATCCACGGCAGTTTCGAGTTAGTTAGGGCCGTCGGGAACTCCTGATTTATTCGCCATGTTTCAATTTCTCACCTAATCAATTCGGTCTTTGACCCGGATAGTCATTTCCGCTCCACCGAGGAGACTATCATGAAATCTCAAACTAAGATTGTGGATCGTCAGGTTGGTCGTAATTCAGAGCTTTTCGCTCGTGCCGTGGCGGGAATGGAGACCAAGGAGACCCGGTATCCATACCTGAGAATTCTCGTCAGCGTCATCGAGCACGCGCATCCTGAGTGGAATCAGGCGCCAAACAAGGATCGCCAGATCGCGCACTCAATCAACGTGATGAGCGAAGGCAGGCTCGACATGGATGAAGTCGCCGAGGTCGTCCGCGTGCGGGACGAAGAGCGCGGCTACTATTACGACTGAGATTGGAGATTCGGTCGAGGAATTCAGGTCGCCGGCGCTACAGTCGAACGCGACCCGGATTGTCACGGACAAACGCGGCCCACGATTTTGCCGCGCCCTTTTCACCGGCTTCAAGACGGTGCGTGTGGCAGAGCCCCACGGCCAGCGCATCGGCCGCATCCAATCCGCGGTCCTCATCGATCTCCAGCAGCTTCTTCACCATGTACCACACCTGAGACTTGGTCGCGTTTCCGTTGCCGGTAACTGACTTCTTCACGGCCTTCGGGGTGTACTCTACAACCGGAATCTGGCGATTCAGTACGGCGAGCATTGCGGCTGCCTGTGCACGCCCGAGCTTGAGCATCGACTGCGCGTTCTGGGCATAAACGGGCATTTCGATGGCGCAAACGTCCGGCGGAGTCTGCTCCAGAATCCGCACGATACCGGCGTGGATCTGCGCCAGCTTCAATGCATGAGTCTTTCCGTTGGGCTTTATGACCCCGTAGTCGCGAACGCCCTGAACGCCGTTTGAGACTTCGATGACGCCGTATCCGGTGACGCGCGAACCCGGGTCAATGCCCAGAACAATCATGTTGACCTTAGTCGGACATCGCGGCTACGACTGCGTCGTCAAGCTCCAGTGTCGTGAATACAGCCTGCACGTCCTGGTGATCCTCCAGCCCCTCGAGCAGCCGCAGCACCTTGCCTGCCTCGTCAGACGATAAGGTGGTAGTGGTGGTAGGAATTCGGATCAAGCCGGCCGACTCAGGTTCTACCCCCGCCTCTGCCAGGGCGAAAGTGACAGGACCGAATGCCTCGACCGACGTCGTGATTGAGAAGACGTCATCATCCAACTCAAGATCTTCTGCGCCCGCATCGGCAACGATGTCGAACAAGGCCGTTTCGGATAGTGAACCGGCGGGAATCTCGATAACGCCCTTTCGCTCGAACAGGAAGGCGACCGAGCCGGACGTGCCCAGGTTACCCCCCGTCTTGCTGAACAAGTGCCGAATGTCGGCAACCGAGCGGTTCGTGTTGTCTGTCAATACCTCAACGAAGAACGCAACTCCGTGAGGACCGTACCCCTCGTACGTGACCTCGACGTACTCCGCACCCTCGATCTCACCCGTACCCCGCTTTATGGCGCGGTCGATGTTCTCCTTCGGCATGTTTTCAGACTTGGCCTTCTCGACGGCGAGCGCCAGCTTGGCGTTCATATCGGGGTTGCCACCGCCGTCCCTTGCCGCAATCATGATGTCTCGCGTGATGCGTGCCCACACTTTGGAGCGCTTCGCGTCGTTGGCGCCCTTCTTTCGTTTAATCTTGGACCATTTACTGTGACCCGACATGGAGGTGGCCTTACACTCGATTAGTTTCGATGCGCCGGTTTTCTCGCAACAACCAGCATCCTGTTTGAAAGGGAAGAACTTCCAGAGGAATCCTGCAATCGGGCGCGCAAGTCTGACCGCCGACTCGGCCCGGAAGAACTTACGTAAATACCCCTCGACGGGCAGGGAAAGTTCCTTGAATGAATCGAGTCTGACCAACACATGGAACGATCAGGTCACGCACCCGCGCGCATCGACAGCGATCTCCCTGATCCGATGTTCCCCATCTACGAGGTGCGCGACGCGCTGTGTGTTCATCACGACGCACGCATGATTGGGAACGATGCGAACCCGGTCCCGAACGGCAAGCGTTGAGCCGCCCGGTACGTCGACCCATCCGTGCTCCTCCGACAGCTTGTCAAGGTGAGCATGAGGCAGCGGGGTCATTCTGGATGCGCTGTGGAGGATGACCCCGTAGCCGTCGGTTCCGTAACCTGTGTCGGAAGTCAATATCTTCCGGCCCGCATCGAGGAACACGCGCTCGTGCGATCCGCGAGGATCACGATGCGTGCTGATGATGCTGGAGTACACCGTGAGGGCGCAATTCCGAAGCGGCGCGACACCGAGTGCGCTCTGGATAGCGTCGTTGAAAATGTAGTTGCCGGGGCGGATCTCCGTAATTCGCAGGCCGTCCCTGGAGGCGTTACGAAAGGCCGACATCGTCGGCGTGGAACCGATGCTGATCTCCAAGTGGTCGCGGTCTATTCTGACGGCTCCGGAGTTGAGAAGGATGGAGGCGAAGGCCAGCATCCGGTCGCGTTCTTCATCGGCGATGCGGGCTACAGACGCGTGCGCTGACGCATCGTCGGGACCGGGACCGCCGTACGCATGGCCTGCGTGCGTCAAAATCCCGAGCATCTGCAGGCCGGGAAGCGAGGAGACGGAACGAACGAAATCGATCGACCCTCTGTCATCCCACACCACGCCGCAGCGGCCGTATCCGCAGTCGACTTCGATAAGCACGCGCGCCGTCAGTCCGCGGGCATTGAAGAAGGCCGACGCCGCCCTGGCCCCTTCCATCGTATCGATGCAGAAGGAGACGCGACTCCGGTCCATCAGGTCCGCGATCTTCTCGAAATGGTGCTCCGCGGAGGCGGCGTAAGCGATCCTGATGTCGGAGATGCCGGCGTGGGCGAATACCTCGGCCTCGCTCGGTTTTGCTACCGTGATGCCCTTTGCGCCTGATTCGAGCTGCATTCTGGCAAGCGCAACCGACTTGTGCGTCTTGACGTGCGGTCTCAGCTGCACGTCATTGTCAGCCGCCCGCGCGGCCATCGCAGCGAGGTTGCTGTCGAGACGAGACTTCTCGATCAACACGCACGGTGTCGGCAGCTCATGGATCAGCATATGCGTATCCCCGAATGAAAGCTCGGCCGTAGGGTAACCTGGCCGGATCGGCCACGACTTCAGTCTACTACTTTTTGCCTACGGTGCCCATGGCAACGCGCAGGCGGTTGCGGGCGCGCGCAAGCGCACGTTCCCACGCCTCACGGTCGAGGGCGGACGAATTCGAGGAGTTTTCGAGCCGTTCCCGGGCGCGCTCCTCGGCCGCGCGGGCACGCTCGACGTCGATCTCGGAGGCTGGTTCGGCAGCTTCGACGATCATGATCACCCGGTTGTTCAGCACCTCGACAAAACCGCCGCTTGTCGCGAGCACGAACCTGTCGTCCGACGGCAGGGTGATGTAAACGGGTCCGATACCGGTCGCCGCTACGAGCGGTGCGTGATTTCTCAGCACTTCGAACGATCCGGTGACGCCGGGAGCCCTGAATCGGAGCGCCTCTCCTTTGAAAACGGAGCGGTCGGGTGCTACTACTTCGACATAGAAGCTGTCTGCCATGAGATTCTGATCAGGACTGCTCCTTCTGCATCTTCTCGCCGCGCTCGATCGCTTCTTCGATTACTCCGACGTACGTGAAAGCGGACTCGGGGATATGATCGAGTTCACCGCTGAGAATCATCCGGAAGCCGCGGATCGTGTCGTCGATCTTGACATACTTGCCCTTCATTCCGGTAAACTGCTCGGCAACGAAGAACGGCTGTGACATGTAGCGCTGCGCACGTCTCGCGCGGCCGACGATGAGCTTGTCGTCGTCACTTAACTCGTCCATCCCGAGAATGGCGATGATGTCCTGCAGCTCCTTGTATCGCTGAAGGAGCGCTTTCACGTCTTGTGCGGTCGTGTAGTGGTCATGACCGAGCACTCTCGGATCGAGGATCCGGCTGGTCGAGTCGAGTGGATCGATCGCGGGG
>DATKEJ010000314.1:0-9569 GCA_035512315.1 Rhodothermales bacterium
AAGCTGCGACCGAGGTTATGAAATCACCGCCCATGTGTCTTACTGTGAAACCGTGCGTCTTGCAGAGGACCTTCCATCACTACGAATACGGACTGACGGCGCGCAGTACGCAGCTGAGGCGTCGAATGACCCGGTCTGAGGTGCTCCTATGGACGCGGCTTCGCTCACGGCAGCTTGGCGTTCGATTCAGGAGGCAAAGGCCGATCGGCTGCTATATCGTCGATTTCTTCTGCTCGAGCCTGAACCTGGCGATCGAGGTCGATGGGGCCACCCACGTTGAGAAGCAGCTTCTTGACGAAAAACGAGACCAGTACATGCGGCGCGTAGGGCTAACGGTTCTCCGTTTCAGTGATGATAAGGTCCTGTTCGACGAAGAGACGGTCGTTGCCGAGATCGAGATAGCAATTGAGCGACTGCAGGGGTAGTGGTGACCACGGTGGTTGACTCCTTCGGTGGCAGCCTCATCCCGAGGTGACCTCCCCCGGCTGAGCGCCCATCTAGAGTCTGCGCCGGCAAAGCAGGACTTCGCGCTCAGCCGCCCCCTCCCGAGGGGGCGGCGAAGCCCGGCGGAACGCATTGTCTACCACGGCAGGGAAAACTCAAGTGGAGCCGGGCGCAGCCGGGGGAGGTTACTTCCGGTGGAGGCTACCACCTCTTTCGAGGAACCGAGGTCATGAATCGCTCGTCCTCGGAGCCGCGCCCAGGTTTGGTATTTGAAGTTTGGTATTTGGAGTTTGGTATTTGGAGTTCCTTCTCGGAATCTTCCTTGATGCGAGAAACCCGATTCAATAGTTTAGAGGCCCATTTAGAATAGGTCATTTCAAGGAACTACCACTGAGAATCGACATCGCTTGATGGCAGAACCAGCCCTATTCTTTCTCATCGCGGTCATTGCAATCGCTTCTGCCATCGGGATGCTCATCGCTCGCAGCCCCGTGACCAGCGTGCTCTGGCTCGTCCTCAATTTTTTCTGCATTGCGTCGGCCTACATTCTGCTTCAGGCCGAGTTCATAGGGGTCATCCAGGTTCTGGTTTATGCCGGCGCCATCATGGTCCTCTTCCTGTTCGTGATCATGCTGCTGAATCTGGACGAGCTTCCCAAGGCGGGTGAAATCAACTGGAAGAAGGTGGTGGCGTTCGGGTTAGGGCTCGTCGTTCTATCCCAGCTGATTTACGTCGTCGTCCTTGCGGTGGGGGGCCTGCCCGAGGCGCCCGGCATCGATGCTGGAGAGATGGGGTCGGCCCGTGCGATTGGGCTAGAGCTTTTCACGCGGTACGCGTTCCATGTGGAGATTATCGCCGTGCTGCTGTTGGGCGCCACGATCGGCGCCGTCCTGCTCGCAAAGAAGAGATTCGTATGACACCGACGCCAAACGCACGCTTCGCCTGACTGGACCATGGAAGTTCCACTGAACTGGTACCTGGCGCTCAGCGCCGTACTCTTCACGATCGGTGTCCTCGGCGTCCTACTCCGGCGAAACGTCATCGTGATTTTCATGTCGGTGGAGCTGATGCTCAACGCGGTGAATCTGACGCTTGTCGCATTCAGCCAGTTTTTGAGCGAGCTGTCGGGGCAGATCCTCGTTTTCTTTGTGATCTCGGTGGCGGCCGCCGAGGCCGCTGTGGGCCTGGCGATCGTGATTGCCCTCTTCAGACGCCGTGTGACCATTAACGTCGACGAACTGAATCTCCTCAAATGGTAATCACACGAAACGCTAAACGCTAAACGCTAAACGCTAAACACTGTCCCGCCATGGGACGGTCGAGCAACCCCCATGACCCAGGCCGTCGCACTAATAATCCTTCTTCCGCTGATAGGCTCGGCACTGAATGGATTGCTGGGACTTTTCGTGCCGGGCTGGCGCTCTCAGAAAGCGGCGATCTCCACTGTTGCCTGCCTGGCAGTGGCCGGACCGTTTCTCCTCGCAGGGAACCTGTTTTTGTCGTTCGAGCAGACGGAGGTCGTTTTCCTTTACCAGTGGGTCGCCTCCGGCGATCTGACCATCGACGTAGCCTACCGGATCGATCAACTGTCGCTCCTCATGACGCTCATCGTGACCGGCGTCGGCGCGCTGATCCATGTGTATTCCATCGGCTACATGGGCGGGGATCCAGGCTACTGGAGGTATTTCTCCTATCTGAACCTGTTCATCTTCGCGATGCTCAATCTCGTCCTGAGCGACAACCTTGTGGGGCTGTTTCTTGGATGGGAGGGCGTCGGACTCTGCTCGTACCTCCTGATCGGTTTCTGGTACGAGGATCTCTCGAAGAGCGCCGCCGCAATGAAGGCCTTTATCGTGAACAGGATCGGAGACTTCGCCTTTCTGATCGGGATTTTCATCCTATTCAAGGAACTCGGCGGATTGGATTTCGACACGGTGCTGGCCGGCACGAACACACTTTCGGCTTCCACGATCGGATGGGTCGTGCTCCTCTTTTTCATCGGTGCGACCGGGAAAAGCGCGCAGATACCGCTTTTCGTGTGGCTCCCGGACGCCATGGCGGGTCCGACCCCTGTATCGGCCCTCATCCACGCGGCCACCATGGTCACGAGCGGTCTTTACCTGCTGGCGAGGCTGTCGCCGCTCGTGCTGGCGGCTCCGGAAATCATGCTCCTCATCGCCGTAGTCGGCGCTTTGACGGCGATCATGGCGGCCACCATCGCCATCGCTCAGAACGATATAAAAAAGGTGCTTGCCTACTCCACCGTCTCGCAGCTTGGCTACATGTTTCTGGCGGCGGGATGCGGCGCGTTCTACGTCTCGATCTTCCATCTGATGACCCACGCGTTCTTCAAGGCATGTCTTTTTCTCGGTTCCGGCAGCGTCATCCATGCGATGCACCACGTCGAGCACGAGCTGCATCACAGGGGGTCTGGATCCCGGGTCGAGCACGGGATGACTGCCGGCGTGAACCACGGTGATTTCGACGCGCAGGACATCCGAACCATGGGCGGCTTGAAAAAGTACATGCCCTCCACCTATTGGACCTTCCTGCTTGCGACCCTGGCCATCGCGGGCATTCCGGGGTTTGCCGGGTTCTTCTCGAAGGACGAGATCTTGTTCAAGACTTTCGAGGCCGGCTATGCGGGCGGTCAAACGATCTATTACGGACTGTGGATCGTAGGGCTTTTAACCGCGCTTCTGACCGCGATCTACATGACGAGGGTGCTCGTCCTCACATTCCACGGCAAAGAGCGATGGCCGCATTCCGATACGATTAGGCCGCACGAATCTCCGTCGAGCATGACCTTGCCTCTCTGGGCGCTCGGGGTTCTATCCGTAGTCGGCGGGTATGTCGGACTTCCGGCGGTGATCGGCCACGGCGAATACAACTGGATCCATCACTGGCTCGGCGCCCCGTACGGCGGGCCGGTCGCGGAACCGGCGATGGCCGGGCACGGCGTGCCGGTGAGCATCGAGTGGATGCTTATTGCTCTCGGTGGCCTCATCGCAATCGCCGGCGTAGCGTACGGATGGACCCGATTCGGCCGCTACGGGCTCGAGTTCGACAATCGAATCCGCGGCGCGCTCAACGGCGCCTACACGGTGTTCGCCAACAAGTACTACTGGGACGAATTCTACGACAAGTGGATCGTCAACCCCGTCATGAGGCTGGCCAATTACGGGGTGACCGCGTTCGACGAGCGTGTTGTCGACGGCGCCGCCAATGGACTGGCCACCTCCATTCAGAGCGTGGCCGGCCGGCTCAGGAAGATTCAGACGGGCGTCGTCCAGAGCTACGCGGTAGCTCTCGTTCTCGGGGTGGTCGTGGTCGTTGGGCTCTTCATCTGGCTGGGATAGGAGAGGCGCACCGATGGGCATGCTTGCTGAGATACCGCTCCTCGTCTCCGTGGTGATATTCCTCCCGATCATCGGGATGATCATTCTCCTTTTCGTTCCGGGCGATTCGGCCGTTCGCTGGACCTCACTCATCACGACGCTGGCCACCCTTATCGTGTCGCTTGGACTGTACACCGGCTTCGATGCCGGCTTTGCGGGGGTCCAGTTCGTGAACGTCTCGGGCACATGGTTGCCGGGTTTTGACGTCAAGTACTTCGTGGGGGTCGACGGCCTGAATCTCCTGCTCATCCTTCTGACGACGCTGTTGGGGCCGGTGGTGGTGCTCTGCTCGTGGACGTACATCACGAGGTACGTCAAGGGATACTACGCGCTTCTGCTCTTGCTGCAGACGGGCATTGTCGGCGTATTCGCCTCGTTCGACTTGCTGCTTTTCTACATGTTTTTCGAGGTCACGCTCATTCCGATGTACTTCATCATTGGGATCTGGGGAGGGGAGAACAGGGTCTACGCGGCGATCAAGTTCGTTCTGTTCACTCTGGTCGGTTCCCTTCTGATGCTTGTCGGGATTCTGTATCTGGGTTATACGGCGGGGTACGTCGTAAACGGCGGCATTTTCACGACGGACTGGTTCAAGTTGCTCGAGTACGGAATTCCGCTCGACGAGCAGATGTGGATTTTCACGGTTTTCGCCTTGGCTTTTGCGATCAAGGTGCCGCTGTTTCCGCTTCACACGTGGCTTCCCGATGCTCACGTTCAGGCGCCGACGGGTGGCTCGGTCATACTTGCGGGCGTGCTTCTGAAGATGGGAACGTACGGCCTAGTCCGTTATTGCCTGCCGTTCTTCCCGAACGCGGCGACGGAGGCGGCCATGTTCATCGCCGTTCTCGCCGTGATTGGGATTGTCTACGGGGCGCTGGTCGCCGCCGGGCAAAAGGATGCCAAGAAGCTTATCGCGTACTCCTCTGTTTCGCACCTCGGGTTCGTCGTCCTCGGCATATTCGCGTTCACGCAGGAGGCGATGCAGGGAGCGATGATCCAGATGGTCAACCACGGGCTTTCGACGGGGGCGCTGTTCCTCCTGATCGGCATGCTTTACGAGCGCCGTCACACGCGCATGATGGAGGACTACGGTGGGATCGCGAAGTCGGTGCCGGTTTTGAGTTTCTTCATGGTGCTGTCGGTGCTCGCATCGGTCGGTCTGCCTGGGCTCAACGGTTTCGTGGGTGAGTTTATGATTCTCGCAGGCTCCTTTGCGAGCGAGGTCGTGGGTCGCCCGATCCTGATTGCGGTGGCGACCTCCGGCGTGATTTTCGCGGCTTACTATCTGCTGTGGTTTGTGTACAGAGTGTTCTTCGGACCGATCAGAAAGGAAGAGAACCGTTCGATGCTGGATCTGAACCTGCGGGAGATCGCGCTGCTGGTGCCGCTTGCTATCCTCATGGTGTGGATCGGCCTCGCGCCGAAGGCCTTCCTCGACAAGAGCGAGGTGGCGTCCGCGGCAATCCTCCAGACAGTAGAATTGAAGAGGGAGGCCGTTGCCATGAATCCCGACGCGGAAGGTTTCGTGATTCCCCACGATCTTTCCGGCTACCTTGCCACGGCGAAGTGATCCGCCGAAGATCCAATGATCCTACATCCCGCCAGAAGGACGACGGCGCCGATTCGACCGAGCAGGATCGCTCTATTCGCACTGATTCTGCTGGCAGGTTCCATGGGATCGACGGTCGCGGCTCAGGATGTGCCTGCGTCCGATTCCGTTACAGCGATTCAGCAGGACGACCCGGCCGCTGAAGGTCACGCGTCTGCCGAGCAGGTGCAGGCCGTGGAGCATCACGAATCGCCGCCGTTCTACTTAACGATTCCATTCGTCGTTCTCCTGTTGATGATTGCGACGGGTCCACTGTTCTACCAGCAGCACTGGCACCACCATTATCCGAAATGGGCCGTCGGACTCGGCCTCGTGACGGCGGCGTACTACTATTTCGCGCTGCAAAATGTGTATCCCATCATGCACGCCATGACCGAGTATCTCTCGTTCATCGCGCTGCTTGCGGCGCTGTTCATCGCGTCGGGCGGCATCGTCATTCGTGTCAACAGCAGAGGCACGCCGCTGGCGAACTCAACGCTTCTTTTCGTGGGAGCCGTGATATCGAACGTGATCGGAACTACGGGCGCTTCGATGTTGCTGATTCAGCCGTTCATGCGTCTGAATCAAGGACGTATCAAGGCTTATCATATTATATTTTTTATATTTATAGTGTCAAACGTCGGAGGAGCGCTGACGCCTATCGGAGATCCTCCTCTGTTTCTGGGATTTCTTCGCGGCGTGCCGTTTTTCTGGACTCTTGCGCACGTCTGGTACGCGTGGCTTCCCACGTTGCTCGTCCTCATCGCCATTTTCTACGTTTTCGACATGCGCAACCGTGAGGAGAGCACGACCGAGCTGAGGGAGGGGGTGTCGACGGTGCGTGTGAGCGGTGTCAAGAATTTCTTCTGGCTTGCGGCGGTCGTAGTGGCGGTGTTCATTGATCCGAACGTATTTGGGTGGGTTCCGGCACTTCATGTGGGCGAAACCCATCTTCCGTTCGGGATCCGCGAGATCATCATGTTCTCGATCTGCTTTCTGGCGTACCGGTTCGCGAGCCACGAAGCGCTGGCTGCCAACGATTTCAACTTTGGGCCGATCAAGGAGGTTGCGTGGTTGTTTGTCGGGATTTTCCTGACGATGCAGCCCGCGCTGGAGCTCATCCGCGACTTCGCGAACACCAATGCCGAAACGCTGACGGTCAGCATGTTCTACTGGGGAACGGGAGGGCTGTCGGGAGTACTCGACAATGCCCCGACGTACGTGTCGTTCCTGTCTGCCGCCATGGGTAAGTTCGGAATGGATGTAAACGTCGTGGCGGACGTCGCCAATTTCTCGGTGCCCGGGGTTGGGGCGCCGGAGTTTTTGCAAGCCATTTCGATCGCGGCGGTATTTTTCGGGGCGATGACCTACATCGGCAACGGACCGAACTTCATGGTAAAGGCGATTGCCGAAGCATCGGGTGTCGACTGCCCATCGTTCGCGGGCTACGTCGTTCGTTACAGCCTGCCGATCCTGTTGCCGGTATACTTCGTGGTTTGGGTGGTCATGTACAGTGGATGGATACTTTGATTACCGGAGATTAAAAAATGGCGCGAACACCTTTGCCGATTGCGGACATCGAGTCCGCCCTGGATGATCTCGAAGGCTGGGCCTTCGTCAACGACACTCTGACGAAGACTTTTCGCTTCGAATCGTTCCGTGAAGCCATGAGCTTTCTCGTTCGGGTCTCGTTTGAGGCCGAACAACTGAATCATCACCCCGAAATCGAGAACGTCTACAGCCGCGTGACGCTGACGCTAAGGACGCACGACGCCGACAACAAAGTGACCGGGTTGGACATCGATCTTGCCGCGGCCATCGAATCCTTTTCATGGGTGTAGGAGAACGATCGGATGTACGATTCCTTTGCCGCTGATTTCTGGGCCACGTTTCCGATCAGCCTGGTTTGCCTGGTCGGGCTGGTCGTGGTGGTCGTAGACTGCTTTTGGAACGACTCGCCCTGGCTCCCCGTGATCTCGGCCGCAGGCGTCACGCTCGCGCTCGTCATCGAGAGCAGCCGGCTGGGATATTCGGGGCTGGCGTTCTCGGAGCTCCTTCGCTACGGCGGTCTGGCCGCGTTCATGAACATGGTCGTTCTCCTGAGCGCCGCCCTGTCGATTGTCCTGTCGGTCCCGTACCTGACGCGCGCCAGGCACAACTTCGGCGAGGTGTACGCGCTCATCTGCTTCGCCACGGCGGGGATGATGTTCCTGGTATCGTCGAACAACCTGATCAGCATCTTCATCGGGCTGGAGACGATGTCGATCTGCCTGTACGCGTTGACGGGTCTGGTGCGGGAGGACAAGGGGGCGACTGAAGGCGCGTTGAAGTACTTCCTGCTCGGGGCGTTTTCGACCGGGTTCTTCCTGTACGGGATCGCCCTGATTTACGGAGCCACGGGCTCGATGTATCTGCCGCAGATCGCGGCGTCGGTGTCGATCGGGACGCCTCCGGTGATTTTCTGGGCCGGGACCGCGCTGCTGCTGGTTGGCTTCTTGTTCAAGGTGAGCGCCGTGCCGTTCCATATGTGGACGCCGGATGTTTACCAGGCTGCGCCGACCACGTTGACGGGATACATGGCAACCGCGTCAAAGGCCGCAGCCTTCACCGGGATCGTCATTGTCGGCTGGTACGCCCTGCCCTCGGCGGGCGCCACCTGGCAATTGACGCTCGCGATCGTCGCCCTCGTCACCATGGTCGTCGGGAACGTCATTGCCGTGTCGCAGAACAACGTCAAGCGGATGCTTGCGTATTCGTCGATCGCGCACGCCGGGTACATGCTCGTCGGTCTGGCGGCTGCCTCGCCGGCGGGATACTCCGGAGTGCTTTACTACCTGCTCGTCTACACCCTCATGAACATCGGGGCTTTCGGTGTGATGGCCGTTTTCGAGTGGGACGATCACCAGGGACGAGAGCAGACCCTCGAATCCCTTGCAGGCGTCGGCCTGAAGCGGCCGGTTCTCGGCGTCTCGATGGCGTTCTTCATGTTCAGCCTGGCGGGATTTCCGCCGCTGGCCGGGTTCATCGGCAAGGTGCGGGTTTTCGCCCCGGCGATCGACGCCGGGATGACGTGGCTGGTGGTGGTCGGCGTCCTCACGAGCGCAGTGTCGGCGTACTACTATCTGCGTGTTCTGTACTACTTTTTCATGAAGTCGCCCGAGGCAGGCGTCGATCCGGCCATCCAGAAGCTTCCGGTCACGCTGGCGTCGATCGTAGTGCTGATCATTTGCGCCGCGTCTCAGCTCTGGTTCGGGCTGCTCCCGTCGGGAATTCTCCGATTGACGGACGGGTTCTTCGGCGCGGCGTCAATGGGCCTTCTTCCGTGAGGTAAACGTGAGAGCGCTGATCGAACGATACATACCGCACGCACCGGGTCTCGGCCTTTACGTGAGTCCGAGCATTCCGGACGACAAGTTGCGAAACGCGCTCGGCGACTACGCTCACGGAGTAAGGGCCGCCGACGTGATCGCGCTTTACGATGCGACGCTTCTCGGATCCGCCAAAGATGGGGCGGTGTTCACATCCGAGAAGATTGTTTTTCAGAACACGGACCTCAATCCCGCCCAGGAAATGCATTACGATGACATCGTCGGCGTCTCCTCGAAGAAGAGGTTCCTTGGGGGCATGAAAGTGCAGGTGGATCACAATTCCGGCCAGGCGACGGTTACGCACACCATCGATTTCTCCGGAAAGGGAGACGCGGCGGCTTATGTGGCCCGTTTCCTTCATGAGGCGATGATGGCGCGATCGGGCGTAGAGGAGGACGTCACAGCGGAGCCAATCGACGGCGGAGAGACGGACCGAGCCGCGGTCGAAGCGGCCCTGGTGCGGCTGGTGGCGACGGGGCGGTTGACGCGGGAGGATTATGAGGCGATGATGGGGGTGTTGGGGGGGTGACGATCTGACTCGTGGGAGGGGTCGTGTGCTGGGTTTTCTCTCACAAAGGCACAAAGACGCTGGGCCTGGGAGGCGCCAGGACCTTAAGGAGAGGAGGCACAAAGACGTACCGGTCAGGGTGGGCTGCCAATCGTCGCGCCGGGACAGTCACCCCAGGCTTCAGCCTGGTGCAGCGAGCCGGGACAGTCACCACGGGCTTCAGCCTGGGGCAGCGAGCCGGCCCACACCCTCCGAGCCGGGCT
>DATKEJ010000315.1:0-7247 GCA_035512315.1 Rhodothermales bacterium
GCCGGGGGTGGTCAAGAGCGGACGCGACTCCTTAACTCAGATACCAAGCCGCAAAGAATGCCAAGACGCTATGGACGAAGATTCTCACGCAGAGAACGCAGAGAGCGCGGAGAAACGAATCGTCGAGTCGGGACAGTCACCCCAGGCTTCAGCCTGGGGCAACGAGCCGACCCACACCTTCCGGGCCGGGCTTCAGCCCGGCGAGGATCACAACAAAGTCGAGGATTTCCACCTTGGGGCGGAAGCCCCAGGGAGTCGGTCGGCCGCCGTAACCCCGCGCTGAAGCAGCGGGTGGTAGCCACTAACCACCCTTGCCCCAAGCACCATGCACCAAGTACCATGCACCATGCACCATGCACCAAGTACCAAGTACCAAGTACCAAGTACCAAGCACCCTGCACGATCTGCCCCCACTTGACTCCCCCGCCTTAATGTGGTATGATTAGCTCTCTGATAAAAAGCTAACCTTGAACCGGTTTGCCTGGATCAGCGTTCGGTCGTATTGGGGAGCGACCGGTACTAGAGGAGGCGTTTGATCCATTTTGCGCTGAGTTTGCGCTGAATACAGGTGGGATTTCCGCGCACTCTGATGAGAAGTCCCCGTAAACTTGACGATCGCCAACATACGGACTGGAGGCTCCAAATGTCGTCGGCCGCTCATTTGCCCGAGAGGACGCCCGGTTTGATGCTGTTTGGCGTCGATTTTGGGTCTATTTTCGGACCGTAGTACGATTGCAAGAGGGGGAACGCGATGGGTACTTCGCAGGTCATATATGCACTGGCTGCCTTGGTCATAGCAGGCATCTTGAGCTTTCAGTTTCTGCTGGGCTCGAGGGCGACGAATTCGCGCGTGTACAGCAACGAGATTCTGACGCAGGTCAGCGGCGTTGCGACCGAGATCATTGAGAACATCGGCTCCCGCGCGTTCGACCACTTTACGCGAGAGGACCTCTACCCGCCGCCGGACAGCGCGGGCCAGTTGACCGACCCGGGAGATTTTGGCTGGGGCGGATCGCCGGAGGCCTGTGATACGCTGTGCATGGACATCGACGATTTTCACAATGTGACTTTCCAGAAGGAGCACGACGGAATCGATTTCGAGGTGACCGTCACCGTCCGTTATGTCGACCCGGATAATCCGGAAACGGTCGTCGCGGGCAAGTCGTTTGCCAAGGAGGTCCTTCTCGGTATTACCAACCCGAATATCTATCGTGAGGGCAATCCCGACAGCCTGATCACGATGGAGGTCGGGCGGGTCTTTACCTACTTCAAGACGACCATTTAACGAGCCGACCCATGGGTATGCAGCAGATGATATACTATGCCGCGGCGACGCTCATCGGTTTCGTCGTGATCCTGCTCATGTCGTCGCTCCTGCTCCGGGGTCAGGAGACGTCGGTCGATACGACCCAGATTCTCCGGGCAAAGAACTACCTCTACTCAGCGATACAAAACATTGAGTTGGACTTTAGAAATCTTGGCGGTGGGAAGGACGACGTGAGCACGATTTTCCCTCTATCCGCTATCGATTTGGTCGGCTGTTCCTCATTCGCCGAGTACGACTGTAAATTCAGGTTCTATGGTCGCGCCGACTCGACGAGCGCGGATTCGAGCCTGATAGAGTATTTCTGGCGGCAGAGCGGAACCGAGACCATAGACACGGATTTGTCGGGCGGAAACGATGAGCTCGTCGACACGCAGATGTACACGTTGAGACGCGTCGTGGACGGACAGCAGCGGTTCGCGATCGACCGGGTCAGCCGGTTCGACATAGGTACGTTTGACGCGGATGGCAAGCTGACGGCGAACCCGTCGGCGTTTCGCCAGATTGAGATCGATTTAAGAGTTCTAGTTCCAACAACACAGGCCGACGAGGCGCTCGAGGAGGTGCGGTGGAGGAGTGTTTTTCGGCCCGTCAATTTGACGAGGGAATAGCAGGGTGTTGGTCTTTCAGGGCCGCTAAGAAATGACTGGACGATGATTCGTTGGAGGCTGCTGGAGGTTACATTTCACCACATTCTGGAGGCTCACCGCGTCGGCTATACTCGGCTGCAGGAGGTGCGAGGCATTCTGCTCTTCTAATAGCAAGTTCAAAAGGGGGTTCTCCTTTGTGGGGTTTGTCGCTTTGTCATGATTCGCCTCTCTCGCGCAACACCAAAACGACTGGAGGACAACCATGGTTAACCGATTTACTGTAGCAATCCTAGCCCTAATTCTGGGCTCGGCGTTCACGCCCCGAAGCACGCACGCACAGCTCGCGGCGCCTGGCGAGTGCTACGGGACGACCGGCACGAAATTCCCTGCGCCCAATTCCGACCTCGTCACGGTGGATACCACAAATGGTGCGACTGTCACGGTAGGAACAGCAGTTGGCTATCTCGCGCTGTCCGGCTTGGCGATCGATTCGAAGGGTAAGTTGTTTGCGGTCCACGCATCGGGCGGCTCTTCGGCGGGCCAGGACGCCAACCTATATCGAATTGACGCAACCATGGCGGTACCACCCGCAGTCGTCACTCCACTCGTCGGAGGAGCAGGGCAGTTCCTCAGGGGCTTGGCGTTCAACAACGACGACGTCCTGTATTCCATAAAAGGTGCGGGGGTTGGCACGACGCTCGTTACGATCGACACTACCAACGGAGCCGTGAACCCTGTGCTTGTCTTGGGTCGCAACTTCTCCGGGTTGGCGTTCGATCGAGAGACGGGCCTTCTCTACGCCTCCGTGGGCGGCAATGCCGTGGCGGCGGACCTCAATGCAATTTACGTGATCGATCTGAGCGCACCGAGTATCACCAAGCTTGGTAATCTGATCGCAGCAGCGGGCGGGGTCCCTGCCATATTCTTCGACAGAACCGGAGACTTCTACGCCATTCAGAATCCGCATGTGGCGGGTGTTCCTGCACCGTCGGGGAACGCATATACCGTTAACAAGGCAACCGGCGTCGGTAACCTGCTCGGAGCAAATGCGCATCGGGTTATCGCCGCCGACTGCTACAATCGACCTTCCGGCCCACCTCCGCCCACCGCCATCCAGGTCGACGTCGACATCTATCCCGAGGAAGCCTGCCCGAGTGTCTTCAATGTCATGAGTCGAGGCCGACTTGTCTTGAGCATCCAGGGAACGGCCGATTTCGATGCGACGACTATCGATCCGGCGACAGTAACGCTTGCAGGCGTGTCACCGGTGCTCGCTGTCTTCGAGGACACCAGCCGTCCCGCCGGCGATGCGGAATGCGCCTGCACGGAGGATGGCCCGGATGGGATCGTCGATCTCAAGCTGCACTTCTGGCAGCAGGATGTGCTCGCTGCCATCGGACCGGTTGAAGACGGAGACGTCGTTGCTATCCCCCTCACGGGATTGACAACCGACGGCGAGGACATAGAAGGAGAAGACTGCGTGATCATCGAGGCGCCTGGAGAAAACAGCGCCGGTAAGTTTGACGAGGTGACCCCAACAGAATTCCAGCTCGCTCAGAACTACCCGAACCCGTTCAACCCGACCACGACCTTGACCATCTCTGTTCCAACCGAGAGTCAGGTCGACCTCGTGATCTACAACTCCATGGGTCAGGAGATCACTCGTGTGGTATCGGGTGTGCTGGCTGCGGGCAGCCACACGGTACAGTGGGATGCAACCGATGCGCTGGGTCGAGCGGTCCCGAGTGGCACATACCTGTACCGCCTGACCGCGGGCGACTTCGTCCAGACGCGGAGTATGATGTTACTGAAATAGTTCCAAGTGCCAAGTTCCAGGTTCCAGGTTTCCAACTCGACGAGTTCGTCGAGAATCTCGGGGACGGTAGGCCCTCATTCAGGCACGAAGTCCTGGGATCGTAACGGTGCAACCTGGAACTTGGAACCTCGAACCTGGAACGTTAGCTCGGCGGTTTCGACTTGACGCGACGGACCGTTTTGGCGGCCGCGGGCGCAAAGCCGGACTGCAGCCGGTATCGGGCGCTCCTCGACTCGCCGGCTGAAGTCTGCCCGAGCGTGGCGATGCACGCGAAATTCTGCGACTTCATCCTGCTGACCGTCGCAGTGGTTGAGCTCCATGAAATGGCGTAGCGGTTGGAGCGCATCCCCGCATCGCCAGTCGTTAAGGACCGAGACCCTCCGCCCGCGTCGACGTGGGGACGGCTGTCTTGAGCGTCTGCTGCCGTTACTCCCAGGACAAGGAAACCGGCCCAGATTACAATTGTCAGGAGTCGATCGCGCACTGCTGCAGTGGTTGCGGTTCGATGGAATCGTGGCATTCGCGCCGTGGACACTAGCCGCCCGGACGGCCTGCGGCAGTCAGTAAATGTACAGCGACTCTCGCGCCCGACACAAGACTTTTGGCATCGCAGGCTGACTGGATCCCGGATCAAGTCCGGGATGACCCGTCTTCGCTGCTGCTGCAGCTTCGCCGGCCAAGCCGCCGGGCCGGCTCCCTCTTCGCCCCGAACGAGTCCCGGGCTTCGAGGAGCAGGCGTGACTTAAGGGAACTTGGAACCTGGAACCTGGAACCTGGAACGTCGCCGCGTAAAGGATTCCACGACATCACGACTATCACCTTTCGTACTTGATGATTCTCACGCGGTGCCTACAATGCCATTCGCCTTAAGCGAACGGGCGAATGAGGCAACCGCAGAGGTTATGTCGGAATCGAACACAGGGTACCAGGTCGCCGGTGCGAGGCTCCTGCCACGAAAGGGCTTGAACGATCTCATCGAGGCCATGGCCTCGTTCGGGTATCGAGTGATCGGGCCGACCGTCCGGGACGGCGCCATAGTCCTGGACGATGTGAAATCCGACGCCAATCTGCCGATCGGCTGGGGCGACGAGCAGTCCGGCGGCGCCTACCGTCTAAGGAAAAGGGACGACGACAGGGTTTTCGGCTTCGTAGTAGGACCTCACTCCGTCAAGAGGTTCCTGTTCGTGCCGCGCAGACAAATCCTTTCGGCGGAACGGGCTCAAGACGGCGAACTCGCGTTTCAAGAGCACCTCGATCCTCCTGATAAACTCGCCGTACTCGGAGTGAGACCCTGCGATATGGCCGCGATTCTGGTCCAGGATCTTACGTTCATGTGGGAACAGTATCCCGATGGCGACTATGTGCGCCGGCGCGCCAATACGTTCACGGTCGTCGTGAACTGCTCCCATCCCGCATCCACGTGCTTCTGCTCGTCAATGGGCACCGGCCCTCGGTGCGACGGGGGATTCGATCTATCCCTGACCGAGTTGTACGACGAGCACCGCCACGATTTCCTGATCGAGATTGGCTCGGAGGCGGGTGCGGCGGTTGTGAGTAAGCTCGAGACGACACCTGCCTCGGAGGGAGACCTCGCGGCCGCGGTGAACGTGACGAAAGCCGCAGAAGCCGCTATCACGAAAATCCTCGATACCGACAACATCCACGACCTGCTCCTGGGCAACCTCGATCACCCGGCCTGGCAGGATGTGGCCGATCGATGCCTCAGCTGCGCGAACTGCACGATGGCGTGCCCGACCTGCTTCTGCACCGGAGTCGATGAGGTGACCCACCTGTCCGGAAGTCACGCCGAGCGATGGCAGGAATGGGATTCCTGCTTCACGATCGATCACGCCTACATCCACGGGGGAAGCATTCGGAAATCGACGAGGTCGAGATACCGTCAGTGGATGACGCACAAGCTGGCCTCCTGGATCGACCAATTCGGCACGTCAGGGTGCGTGGGATGCGGGCGGTGCATTACCTGGTGTCCCGTCGGGATCGACATCACGGAGGAGGTCCTCAAGATTCGAAACAGCCCACCAGCGACGACGCGAAAACCTCGATAACCATATGAAGAAGACCATCAGCGATCTGCTGGCACAGGAAGTGTTCTTCCGAAATATGACAAAAGACCAGCTCGATTTCATAGCGGGTTGTGCCACGAACGTGCATTATCGTGACGGCGAGTTCATCGGCCTGCGCGGTAAACTGACGACCCATTTTTATCTCATCAGGAAGGGCAGAGTGGCCTTCGAGGTAGAGGCTGCCAATCGCACGGTCATCATACAGACCGTGGCCGAGAGCGACGTCATCGGATGGTCGTGGCTCCAGCCTCCCTACACGTGGCGCTACGACGTCCGTGCTCTCGACGATGTGAGCGCCATCGCATTCGACGCGAAGTGCGTTCGCGAAAAATGCGAAGCCGACCCGGTGTTTGGATTCGAAATGTACAAGCGATTCACGCGGATCGTCATCGAGCGTCTCGAGGCGACGCGCGAGCAACTCACCGACATGTACGCCTGATGATACCCGAGCCGTTCACGATCACACGCCGTCAAAAAGAAACGGTCGATACGTTCACGATCGAACTTGAGCGGGAGTCAGGGCCTTTCGCGTTTCAGCCCGGCCAGTTCAACATGCTCTACGCGTTCGGTGTCGGGGAGGTGCCGATCTCAATCAGCGGACGGCCGTTCGCTACCGACAGGCTGGTCCACACGATCAGGGACGTCGGTACCGTCACGACGGCACTTGGCAAGCTGAAGACGGGCGACCAAGTAGGCGTCCGGGGACCGTTCGGCTCGTCGTGGCCTACGGACCTCGCCGAAGGCAAGGATGTCATCGTCGCCGCAGGCGGCATCGGGCTCGCCCCGATTCGACCCGCCATCGAGCAAGTCCTCGCCCACCGAGAGAAGTACGGCCGATTTATCATTCTGTACGGAGCCCGAACGCCGGAGAGTATTCTCTACGGAAGGGACCTCGGGAAGTGGAGCGCAAGGCTCGATACTGACGTCCTCGTGACGGTCGACAGGGCGTCTCGCTCGTGGAGAGGGCACGTCGGTGTGATCACGGACCTGCTGCGCAACGCGCCGGTCGCACCTGAGAACGCCGTGGTTTTCGTCTGCGGTCCCGAGATCATGATGCACTACGTCGTCCTGAACCTGCGAGGCCGCGGCTTCTCGGGCGAGCAGATTTTCGTCTCGCTCGAGCGCAACATGCAATGTGCGGAAGGCCGCTGCGGCCGTTGCCAGCTCGGACCCGCTTTCGTGTGCAAGGATGGTCCGGTCTTCCGCTTCACCGATATCGAGCCATATTTCGGAGTGAGGGAATTCTGATGAAACGACCCAAACTGGCCGTCTGGAAGTTTGCATCCTGTGACGGATGCCAGTTGTCGCTGCTCGACTGCGAGGACGAACTCCTGGCGGTGACAGGGGCCGTCGAACTGGCGTACTTCCCCGAAGCTACCCGCGCGGAGGTTAAGGGCCCGTATGACATATCCCTCGTCGAAGGATCCATCACG
>DATKEJ010000316.1:0-15548 GCA_035512315.1 Rhodothermales bacterium
TCACTATTTTACAGGTTGTTATTCCTCCAATGAAAAGTATCATCAAATCTGGCGTCTTCTTATCGGCCCTCCTGCTGATCGCCGGCTGCGCGAAAGCGCCGCAGGAAGCAATTGAATCAGCGACGGTCATGATCGAGGACGCCCGGATGCAGGAAGCGGACGTCTTCGCTCCTGAACTCTTCGCCGCCGCGCAGGACTCGTTTGATGCCGCGCAGACCGAAATTGACACACAGAACGGCAAATTCGCGCTGACTCGCAACTACGACGCCGCAGCGGCGCGTCTCGCCAGCGCAACGGAATTGGCGCATCAGGCAAGCGAAGCGGGAGTCGTCCGTAAGCAGGAGATGCGCGTGGCAACCGAGACTCTTCTGGTTCAAGCCAGGGAGACTGCTGAGCAGGCGAAACTGCTTATGACCCAAGCTCCTCGCGGAAAGGAGGGTCGTATCGCGCTTGTTGCCATCGGCGCCGATGTCGATTCACTCGGCGGAATTTTCACGGAAGTCGAGGAGTTGCTGGCACAAGGCAACGTTAAAGCAGCAAACGAGCGCGTCAACGTCGCTCTTCAGCGTGCCCAAGGCCTTACTCAGGAGCTGCAGGACGCCATCGACAAGACAAAAGGCAGAGGCCGCGGATAACGCTGCCTGGGTACCTTTTCCTGGGTACCCGTGGAACTGATTCGCCCCTGGTCCCTTGCGTCGGAACCGTTGCATGCGGTTCCGACGCAGCGACCGGGGGCTCTTCGTTTATCACCACGCCGTAATGAGTCGAGATCGCGGGAAGCTCGCTGAAGGTCGCCGAAGTTTGTGGTTAGGACTCACCTGCCTGATTCTTTGTATGGCCGGCTCTCTGACAGCTTGGAGGCTCATGATTCAGCCCCCGAAGATTGCCGGATCGCCAATGGAACAGGCATTCGGTGAGCTCCGGGATGAACAGGGCATCGTGTACGCCCCGCTACTCACAAAAGGGGCACTGGCAGCACAGACAGAGGCCATGGAACGCTGGCGCGCCGAGAACCTCCGCTGGTTCTTCCTTCGCGAGTACGATGCCGTCGACACGCTCGCGAGCAGTGCGGTCTCGCTGGCGCGGGCGGCAACGGCCCGAACGATCTCAGTAAAGGACTCACTCAGCATCCGAACCGACATTGGGCTGACCTTGCTTCGAGACAAAGTCACCGAAATGGCGGGACAACTCGAGCAACTTCCTCACATGCAAGCACTCAGGAATCAACTCCTCGAGGCTGAGGCGCATCTCGTGACGGTTGAGCAGAGACAGGAAACGGGAGACCTCCTCGGCGGCGCAGGAGCGCTCGACCAGGCGTCGTCGATTCTTGATCGCGCCGGTATCACGCTTCATAGGGTGCTATCGGAGTATCTCGGGGCCATCCCTCAGTGGAGACAGTGGGCTGCGGAAACCGTCTCCTGGTCCAAATCGAATCGCTCCGTGAGCATTGTTGTCGACAAGATGGCGCATCGATGCTACGTCTACAGAAATGGCCGGGAGATTGCCTCATTCGACGTCGAGCTGGGACCGCAATGGATCGGACCGAAACGATTCGAGGGCGATCTGTCGACCCCGGAGGGTAAGTACTTCGTCAAGAGAAAGCGCGGCCCGGGAGAAACGATCTATTACCTCGCCCTCGAAATCAATTATCCGAACGACGACGACAGGCGTCGGTTCAAAGAGGAAAGGCGCGTTGGAGCGATTCCTCGCAGCGCTCGATTAGGCGGGAATATCGAGCTCCACGGAGAAGGCGGCAGGGCATTCAACTGGACCCAGGGATGCGTCGCGCTTAGCAATCCCGACATGCGGACCGTTTACGATCTCGTCTCGGTCGGGACGCCGGTGACAATCGTTGGCGCACTCGCAAATCCTTTTCTGTCGTCGTCGTCTGCCAGTTCCGGGGCGCCGGGGCATGCGGCGTCTTCCTCAGATCCCTCAACCGAATGATGCCGGGTGCACCTCATATCGCGCTGAGGATACAGTCTAGCGCGGCGAACCCCGTCGAGTCGGCCGACTCCGCCTCGAACGAGGAAGGGCGGCGTGTTCGGCTTCGTCTTGCCGCCCTGGGCATTGCTACGGGAGTTGTCATCGGATGCGGCATCTTGGCATACGCGCCCGAGGTCAGGGAGGTCGTATTCCGGATGACCAGTGAGTCTGGCGCTACCGTTCCCTACGATCGGGCCCTGTCTGAGTTGGAAGCGGAGAACCGCCAGGTCGAGAAGCGTGTGAGCCGACTGAAAACCAAACTGCAGTCGGCTCTGCCGCGTTCGGCCTACCTCGTCGTGAGTACGTCTGACAATCGATTCGAGCTGTACGGACGCGGCGGTCTCGAGCGAGAGGGTGTGTGCTCAACGGGGAGTTACGTCCTGCTCAGGGGCGGAAACGATCAGGAGTGGATGTTTGAGACGCCTCGCGGGGTGTTCAGGATTCTCGAGAAGCGGATCAATCCTGTCTGGTCGAAGCCCGATTGGGCATTTGTAGAGGAGGGCCTTCCGGTGCCGCCTCCGGGCGCTCGCGAGCGTTACGAACGGGGCGTCCTGGGCAAGTATGCGCTGGCGATTGGAAACGGATACCTGATTCACGGAACGCTTTATCAGCGGATGCTCGGGCAGCCCGTCACTCACGGATGTATCCGGCTGGGTGACGAGGATCTCGAAGCGGTTCATCGCGCATTGTCTCTCGGCGCGCGGGTCTTTATCTACTGAGGTCGCCACGATGGAACCTAATTCGTCATCTGCGCCAGTCGCCCACGAATCGGCGACCCGCCGCAATCTCGCTGCGTGGTTTGCGGTTCCAGCGCTCGTCCCCATTCTTGCCGCGCTCACCGTAATCGTCCTCCCGAACGTGCCTGCCGATCCAAGCTCCAAAGAGAGTGAGGCGAAGTCGTTCGTTCTCAATGAGCTTCCGATCAATACCCTGACTGATAGCCTCAAGGCCGCCTACGACAGAACACACAGGTTAAAGACCGTCATTCGTGCCGAGGAAGCGTTCCTTGCAGCGAAAACTTCGGATGGGTTCGGACGACAGGCCGCGCTGTGGATCGACCTACATGACAGTGTCGCGACGCTTTCAATTCAGGGTGTCCCCGTTCGGATCAGCCCGATAGCTGCCTACGAGAAGACTATCCTTTTCGACCGGCTCAGAGACTCGACTCACGGTTTCGACTCCCTAGAAGTCCCCTTTGCGCTTTTCGGATCGACGGCAAACATCCCGCGAATGCCCGTGAGGGAGGTGCACGCTCCCAAAGACACTGCCGAGGCGCGCTTGCGGCCGCCGGATGCCTTCGTTACAGACGAGGGGGAGGTTTTCGCGCAGCTCTATTTCGATCGCAACGTCGTGGTGTACCTCACCCCGCCTTGGAGCGATCTGACATGGTTCGATGCAGCGAGGGCAGCCCTCGATTATCGACTCAGCGCTGCCGGTGCGGCCCTGGAATCCTTCTTGTCGTCTGATCACAGCCCAGCGCCGATGTGGGTTCGACTCCAAATGAGCTCAGCCGATATTCGAGCTATCTATCGCGCGGTTCCGGAAGGCGGGCGAATGTCAATTCGGTGGTAGGCACTGCTTTATCATCGACCCGGTTCTAGGCGAGCCGTCCGCGTCGATCATGAACGTGTAACGCCCCGGCGCCATCAACGTCAGTTGCAGCGAACCGTCGAATAGGGGCGGTGAATGGGCGAAGGCAGCCGTGGATGGAATCAGGCCTACCTGCGTGTTGCTAACCAGGAGCTTTACGGGGGCGGCGGAATAATTTGGTGTGTCAATTACAGGAGTGAGGGGTTTATAAACCTGTCAGGTCTTTAGACCCGTCAGGTCTCTAGACCTGACAGGTTTGGGCGTATATCCTCCCGGCACCCTACCTTCCGCCAACCGTCCACATAGGAACTCCAAAATGGACAACCCCGAATCCTCGCTTCAAGATCGAGTCGCAGCCCTCGAGAAGGCGGTAGATGATCTCAGAACCGAACTTTCGTCCCGATTCGCGGCGAATCCGCGTAGGGTTGAATCTGAGATCAGGAAGATCCAGCAGCGGCCGAGGGCTGCGCATCCACCCCAACCGAAGCGTGCGCCGACGATTTCGCTGCCTGATGATCCCGAAGTGCTCCTGAGGTGGGCGGGTATCGGCCTGGTGATCCTGGCCGTCGCCTTTCTGTTCAAGTATGCGGTCGACGAGGGCTGGCTCACCCCAATGATCCGGGTAGTACTCGGCGCCGCGCTTGGACTGGTACTCATCGCAATGGGCCTATCTGTTTATCGGAAGCGGGCTCGATTTGGTCAGGTACTGCAGGGCGGAGGGATCGCCGCCCTGTACATCACGCTGTTCGCCGGATACCAGCTGCTCGACGTGCTCGATTACCAAACCTCCTTTGCCGGAATGGTGATCGTCACCCTGGCGGGATTCGGACTTGGCCTGCAGCAAAAGGGCCCACCGCTCATCGTCCTCGGACTGCTCGGCGGTCTGGCCACGCCGTTCCTGCTTTACACAGGGGAAGGCGACGTGGCCGGACTGATGTCGTATACCTGCCTACTCCTCGCCGCCACCACGATCATCTACCTCAGTTACGGTTGGCGGTCGGTCCTTTACGTCACGGTCGTCGGCGGCTGGCTCGTGTTCTGGATCGCGGAGTCGCAGCTTCCGTGGGACGCCTCCATCCAGACGGGCGACCGCTTCGCCGTACAATTGGCCGTCGCGTTCGGCGTGCTCGCGTTCTGGTGCGCACCGGTGGTGCGTGAGGTGTTTCGCGCGCGCAAGCCTGAGACGGTTGTCGACCGGGCAACGCAGTCGGCGCTCGCGTCTTCGCTGGAGAGGATATTCGCGAACGTCGTGCACCAGATGATCGTCGTGACCCCGCTCATCGCCGCGGCCCTTACTGCGGCGTTGTGGGACTTCCACAAAACCAGCAGTGGCCTGATCCTCGCGGGTGCGGCCGTCGTGTATGCCGCCGTCGCCTTAATCCTTCGATCCGACACGGTCGAGCGCATCCGCTACTCGCACGCCGTCATGAGCGGTCTCCTCGCGACGCTGGCGGTCGTGCTTCTCATCGAAGGAAACGGGCTCCTCGTCGCACTGGCGATCGAGGCGGCCGCACTGCACATCCTCGCCGGGAAACTCGACGATAGTCTGATCAGATCGGGGGGACATTCACTGTTCGTCATCCTGGCTGTTTGGATGTGGGTCCGTTTGGGCGAATTCAGTGGCTTGACACCTCCCCTCGTGAATCTCCGGGCGCTGACTGATCTGGTGGTCCTGGCGCTGGCAGTTCCGGCGTCTTTCTCACTTTCGAACGACAAACATCGCCGCGTCTACCTCGCGCTGTCGTACGCAGGCGGCCTGGCGTGGCTGTTGAGGGAGCTCACGACCTTCGATAACGGACACGCATACGTCTCCGCCGCGTGGGGTAGCATCGGCGTGGCATTGCTGATTTGGGGACTAAGAGCCCAGAAGGACATGCTCCGAGGCGTCGGGCTCGCGACGCTCGCCCTGGTCGTCGGCAAGCTCTTCGTGGTCGACCTGGCGGAGCTGGAGCCGCTGTGGCGGGTTGCCGTCTTCCTCGGAATCGGCGCCGGGTTCCTCATCGTCGGGTATTTCCTGCCGCAGGTCTGGAAACCGATCGTGAAGGGCGACGACGAAAGTATTACGTCTTAACGTCTTAACGTCGAACGTCGAACAGGCTGCCCCGAACGAGCGAGAACTCACCTTGGGACATTGAGCGACTCAACCGAGCTCGGAGGGGTTGAACGTCGAACGTCTCCCACCCGTCTTTCGACCACCTCGCCAATGCTGTCGCGCATGCCGGCAGCCTTTGCATACCGAATCGCCTCCTCAAGCTCGACGCCCTGGTGTTCGATGAGCCAGACCGCCCAGAGTCCCGCCGCGCGGTTTCCCGAACTGCAGTGAACCAGCGCCGGCCCGTCGCGCTCCTCCATGAATCGAGCGAACGCTGCGACCTGATCGTCCGTGATCTCGTTCACGGGGTTGCTCATATCGATGCGGTGGAATGAGAGTCCGTGCGCCTCGACCCGGCTCTGCTCATCCCAGTCGACTTCGCCCTCGCCTCTGACGGTCAGGACAGACCGATACCCCCTTCGGGCGAGTTCCTCGAGCGATTCGTCAGTAGGCTGGCCTCCAATCAGCAGATCGCCGACGGCCGCCGCATTGTCCATGCCGGAAATCTCGCGATTAGCCGGTTCGAGCGCTGACCGTGATGAGCGGCACGCCCCGATCAGGACCAAGAGGACAAGGAGGACTTGACTGAAACGATGGATCATTGTCGGTCGGTGGAATCCGGTCTGTGGGCGGTGGTCGGATGGATCCGCCCGTTGGACGCACACAGCCGGCGAACCGTTTCAAGGCATTCGATCGGATCGTATCCTGAGGCAGCTCTCGAGCAGCAGGATGTCACCGCCCGTCCATCCGCTCGATCTCAAGACTCGCCATGATGAACGGACCGACTCCCTTTGGATCGTTGCTGCTGATCGGCTCGCTCATGTAGTAGGAAAATGATCCGTCCCGCTGCTGAGCCCCCCCGAGGCCTGCAACAGAGCAGATCCGGTTGAGACTTACGAGATCCTCTTCAACGGACACGAACTCCTTGAGTATCCCGCGGTAGCCTCGCCGCGCGACCTTGTCATAGGCACGGTCAATGTACCCCTTCCGCACCGCCTTTGCGAGCGAGTACACGAACATGCTCGATGCCGAGGCCTCGAGGTAGTTGCCTTCATTCGCGGGCATATCGAGGATCTGATACCACACGCCCGTCACGGGATCCTGCACGTTCGAAACGGCGGCCGCCAGCTGCCGGAGATTAGCGATGAGATCGTTCCGGCTTTCGTGCGTCTCCGGAAGGAAGTCAAGCACGTCGACCAACGCCATTGCGTACCATCCCATGGCGCGCCCCCAGAAATGCGGCGACAGTCCGCTGACCGAATCCGCCCAGATTTGTTCGCGCTTTTCATCCCATCCGTGGTACATGAGGCCCGTTGCCGGATCACGCGTGTATCGAGCGACGAGCAGGATCTCATGGACGACCTCGTCGAGCGCCTCCGGATCCCCGAACGCGGCGCCGTACTGGGTCAGAAAGGGGCCCGCCATGTAAACCCCGTCGAGCCACAGCTGATACGGATAGATCTTCTTATGCCAGAAACCGCCTTCGCTCGTACGCGGATGGCTGCGCAACTGGTCGCGGAGGACCTCGATCGCCTGTCGATATCGCTCCTCGCCGGTCTGATCATACAGTGGAAATAGCAGCTTGCCTGCATTGATTTGATCCAGATTGTACTCGTCCATCGAGTACGTGCGGATCGAACCGTCCGCCATTACGAACGAATCCATGTTTGAGCGGATGAACTCGAAGTAGCGGACGTCACCCGTACGCTGCCACAGCTTTTCGAACGCCTTCAGCATGACGCCGACTTCGTAATGCCATTTCTCGGACAGGAGCGGAGTTCGGGTCATGACCGATTCGGCCATCCGGACAGACCAGGCCGGTGCCGGATCTGGGTCGATCTGTGCGGAGACTCCCGTGAATGTCGAGCAGGCGAGGAGCATGATGAGACAGTAGCTTCTCCGGTTCATTACGATTCGTTCAGTCGGGTGATTGCGGATTCGTGCCATTCAGAAACTCCTCGATGTTTGTGTACCCGTCACGGTCCGGATCGAGCGCATGGTCGCTGCCGTCGGCCGGATCCAGCCCGTTGGAGGATTCCCAACCGTCAGGCATCCCGTCGCGGTCATTGTCCGGATGCAGCTCGCCGGGAGCGAGGGGCAGCCAACCTCCGACCTCGTACTGCGAGTCGATGATGCGTCCGCCTCCTGTTGAAATGAAGTCGAGAACCCGCCGATCGACAGCATCTCGGGTGGGAAGCATCGCACCCGACTCCGACATGAGTCGATACAGAGCGGAGAGCGGCGCATCCGTTGCAACCTCCGCGACGTCTATCGGAGCGGCCAGCTTCACCTTCTCGTCGACAGCCGAGCGCGGAATGGTGTCGGGAGTACAGATGAACTCCCAATCGCCGGAAATCGTGTCGTTGGCGAGAAAGAGGTTATCCCGAACAAAGAACCGCGAGTTTAACCCGCCCAGATTGAAGGCACATCGCGGGTTCTTGCTGTAGTCGAGCGGTCGGATCACGTTGCCCACGTAGTTCATCCGCGTTTGGTCTTCGTAGTTGTACCCGGCCTGATCCCCGAATCCGTAGATCAGGTTGTTACGGAAGTCGAGGAGGAGATCTTTGGGGCGAGGATTTCGACTGTTGTGCAGCGCATAGACCGTGTGATGAATGCTCACGTTGCCAGACGCCGTCAGGAGCGTCCCGTAGCCGTGGGCCCCCTTGTGATGTACGGAGTTGTTCAAGCTCTCAGAAATGAGACACCACTGGACCGTCACATTGGTGGCGTGTCCGATTACGCTCAGCACTTCGTCCGTTCCCCAACTGACTGAGCAGTGATCGACGATGACGTCGGGAGCACGGATGTTGATGGCGTCCTGTTCGATCCCGGAAACGTCGCCCGGGCGGACTCTCAGATACCGGATGATGACCTGCCCTGCGCCCACCTCCAGTCCGTAGTTTCGAAGCGCCACACCGTCACCCGGCGCGGGCTGGCCGGCGATGGTCAGGAACGGATGTACGACTTCGAGCGGCCGCTTCAGTTCGATATAACCGGAGACGCCGAAAACCACCGTCCGCGGTCCTGCCGCTTCCACCGCCTGCCGCAAACTCCCGTGAATCTCCTCCTCGTCGAGGTCATAGTCTTCGAGAGAGGTGACGATGTAGACATGTCCACCTCTGCCACCAACGGTAAACGCTCCGAACCCTTCCGCGCCTGGAAACGCCCGGACGGAGGTCTTTGTATCCTGCCCTGCCGCCGTTGTAGCAGCGAGGCATATGAGCAGGAGCCATGGAATACACCTCAGCGGACGATTGTCTCTCATTGTATGTAATCGATCGAACCCGTGAACGACCGGTCCTTCGTTAGGGGTGTTCGGACTCGGCGGCGCTCCCCTGCGGCAGGGAGGCGGCCACATCCATAACGTCGAGCTTGTAGGTTTTCCGCGCAAGGTCGCCCGAAAGTTCGTGTATCACGAGCCTGGCGTCCTCCTCCTCGATCTGGTGTCGCGCCACGAGCCGCGCCAGGAAGTTGGCGTCGACCCTTCGCGAGAGATCATGACGGGCGGGAATCGAAAGGAACGCTCTCGTGTCGTCGTTGAACCCGGCAGTGTTGTAAAATCCGGCCGTCTCAGTGATCAGCTCCCTGTACCGTGTCATCCCCTCGATGCTGTCGAAGAACCACCACGCCGGTCCGATGCGCATCGCCGGATAATGGCCGGCCAGCGGGGCGAGCTCGCGGGAATAGGTGCTTTCGTCGAGCGTGAAGACGACCAGCGTGAAGCGAGGGTCCGACCCGTACGCGTTGAGGAGCGCCCTCAGGTTGCGCGTGAATTCGGTCGCTACGGGTATGTCGGCGCCGACGTCGGTCCCGAAACGAGCTCGAATTGCGGCATTGTGATCGCGAAATGAACCGGGATGGATCTGCATGACCAGACCGTCGTCCGTGCTCATTCGAGCCATCTCCATCAGCATGTGAGCCTCGAAAAGTCGCTGATCGTCGGGCTCCAGTTGCCGGTTTACCGCCCGCGAGAACAGCC
Organism: Rhodothermales bacterium; assembly: GCA_035512315.1. Taxonomy (GTDB): domain Bacteria; phylum Bacteroidota; class Rhodothermia; order Rhodothermales; family DATKEJ01; genus DATKEJ01. Next base: position 9,648 of record DATKEJ010000316.1, read on the forward strand.
GACCGGCTTCGTAGTCGTCAATTCGTTGAGTGTAAGGCTCGAGCACGGCGTGATCCGTAGAGGTTGCCCCATTCTCCCGGAAATAATCACGGCGCTGCTCCAAGGCTGTGATGAACTCCCTGTAGGTCGTTATCTCGGCGCCCACCGCCTCACCCAAACGATCGAGCTCCTGAAGCCAGTTGGGAGACGCGATGCGCAACAATGCGTCGGGTCGGAAACATGGCACTACGCGCCCAGTCCAGCCTGACGTCCTTATGGCCTTATGATGCTCCAACTCGTCGGCAGCCGCGTCGGTGGTCGTGAGCACCTCGAGATTGAACTGGTCGAAAAGCGCACGAGGGCGGAATGCGGGCTCCCGGAGTTTCTCGAGAATCTGGTCGTACACATCCATCGCGGTCGACGCGTTAAGTCTCGTACGAACTCCGAAAACGTGATAGAATTCGTAATCCAGCCACGCTCGCGACGGCGTTCCGAGAAACAGATGATAGTTTTCCGCAAACTTTCTCCAGACTGTCCTGGGGTTCGTCTCGACCGGAAAACCGTCACCGGCTGGAATTCCAAGTTCGTCCAACGTGACGCCCTGCGACAGGAGCATCCGAAAGATGTAGTGGTCAGGGGTAATGATGAGCGAGGTCGGCTCGGGGAATAACTCGTTGCGGCTCAGCAAGGAAGCCGGCACGTGTCCGTGCGGGCATACGAGCGGAAGCGCAGCCACCGCCTCATAGAGACTGCGGGCGATGCGTCTTATCGCGGGATCGGAATCGAAAAAGCGGTCGGGGTTGAGTCGTAATGTGCTCACAGACTCCTCCTTATGCATTCACTCTGGAACATGCCTCACCCGGCGCCGGCCGACCGGCGCTCCCCCGGAGGAAATCGGAATCCTCCGGGGAGTGGCTGCCATCCGATCAGGCAAGCACGGCAAGTCGACCTTAACTGCTACTTGAGAAGCACCATGCTCTTCGTCACGACGGTGTTCTCCGCACGAAGCTGGTACAGATAGACACCGCTTGCGACCTTCGCACCACCAGCATCGGTCCCATTCCAGGTGACCCTGTAGACTCCGGCCGGCTGAGCGGCATCGTCAACAAGTCTCGTTACCAGCGCCCCTAGCACATTGTACACCGCGACGGTCACTCGGGCGGCCTCCGGGAGACTGTACGAGATGTTGGTCGTTGGATTGAAGGGGTTGGGGTAGTTCTGATTGAGGACGAACGTCACCGGAATTTGACCCGGATCGGCCTCCACGTCGGTATGGATGCCGCCTTGCTCCTCCCACTCGACTTTCTTGTCCGGGAACCAGTTCAGGTCGCCCGCAGGCAGTCCGCCGACGGCGCCGGTGTACGCCGGATTGTCGGTCGGGTAACCCGCGTCGAATTCGCCGGTGAAGTAGCCGACCGGACGGCGATCGAAGTCGTCGTCTTCGCGCACGAATGTGGCTGTCTCCTTGGTCAGCCCGGTCTCCGTGCGGTACCACTCGGCCATGTTCAACATGACCATCGGACGGTTGTTGAGATCGAGATCCACTTCCGTGAACGCGTTCGCCGAGTCGGCGCCGATTCTTGCTTTCAGATGCTGTGAGATCGGCTCACCCACGCCGAGCACGCCCGCAGCGGCATAGTTGGCGTAGAACGCGTCCACCTCATCCGAAGTCGAGAAGTAGTTGCCCGCGATGTCCCAGGTCGTCGAGTCGTTCGGAACCGAGAAGATCCACATCGTCGCAGGCTTCCCGTTCGGGAAGAGTTCCCCGTGCTCGTTGAATTCCGCCTGGCGCGTCTCATCGTTGAGATCGGCTCCCGTAACGAAGCCGTCCACAAACAGGTTGTTCGTGATGCGCCCGTGCGAACCCATCCATCCGAGCGCGATCATCCCGTGATACGACATCCCGTTGACGATCGTGTTGTGATCGAAGAGGAGGTAGTTGATCGGGGCCGTGCTGCTCAAGTGCCGAATGATCCGGTCCTGGAAGTTCACGAACGTGTTGTTGACGAACAGCAGCGTGTCAACCGAGCCGGCCCGCAGGTCGATGGCCTTCCCGGCGCCGAAGTTCGAGCGGCCCAGATCACCCATGTTCGCAAAGATCGAGTTGCGCACGTACACGTTGCGCGCTGCCGATTCCGTACGGATGTGCTGACCTCGCGTGTTCGACATCACGACGCCGTCGAGCGTCAGATCGAATCCCGGAGCGTTGACCCGAACGATCGTACTCGCGATGTTCGCAACCTCCTCTGGAATCGAATCCACGTAACCCGGCATCACAACGTCTTTCACCCAGACGTGGTCACGCATGTCGATGATCGGATCGGGGAATCCCCCCGTCGTTGTGTTCGTGACCGGGTAAATGATGGCTTTGGCGCCGACGCCGTCTTCGCTCTTCATCCGAAGCGGAAAACCGTTGATCACGATGTCGTCGTTGATCAGATAGATGCCGTCGCGCCGCAGCACGTAGACACGATTGAGATCGTTGCGCGCACCGGTCGACGTCGTGTCGCCCGCAATGATCTCGTTCAGGTAGGGGCCTCCGTCTCCGGTGGGCTCAATGATCAGTTCCTGCGCGTGCAGGATCAAAGGTGAACACACGAGAAGCGCCGCGAAGGCCGCCCCGAGAAGTCGTAACGTTGTCATGAACATGATTCTCTCCGAGATGATTTGGTTGGGTTGGGGCGAATTGGCGCGACGAAGCGGGTCGCCGTCCGCATCGTTCATGTAGCTAAAGGGTAATACGGACACCGAAGTCGGCCGAGAAGCCGTAGGTCTCAGAATCGTTACGAAGACGCCAATCCTGCACTCGATTGACGACCGTCGTTCCCTCCTCGACGCCGGTGACATTGTTCAGGTTAAAGACCACATGGATGTTGTCCAGGATCTGCTGTTTGACGGCCAGATCCCATCTGGTGAAGCTGTCCTCAACGCGGTCGTCACGACCGTCGGGGGAGAATCTGGTGTTGTATTCTCCCTGGTGAGCGACTGACAGCCTGATGGAGAATCCCCTGAGGTCGTAGCCGAGGGCAACGTTGCCGAGGAACTCCGGCTGCCCCTCGAGCTTCTGTTTGCGCTCGACGAAGAGGTACCTCACTGATGGAATTGGCGGCAGTGGCGGCCGCTCGATAAAGAACTCCTCGGTTTCGGTTCCGGGTACGTAGGTCTCTGACCGGATGACCGAGAAATTGTACCCGAGCACGAGATGGCTCAGAAAACTCGGAAGGAAACGCAGATTCGTCTGATGCTCCAGCTCGACGCCCCACACATAAGTCGGACGCGACGAGTTGTACGGGTGGGTCAGGGCAAACCCCTGCCCCTGAAACGGATTCCTGACGCTCAATCCGAGGCTGTCGAGAAGCGCGTCTCCTGAGGCGGCGTCAAAAAACGCCCCATCGATCAGGTGATACATACCCTTAACGTCCTTGTAGAACAGGGAAACGGAGAAGAGTCCGTAGCGACCTTCGTAAAGGGATGTGTTGATCTCGTAGTTCCAAGCCTCCGCCGCTTTCAGGTTGGGATTGCCTGCAAGCAGCGAGTTGCCTGGATAAAACGTGCCGGCTTTCCTCGCGACGTACGTCGGAAGACGTTGATTGAAACTGGGGCGAGCCAGGGCCTTGTATGCGGCAAGGCGAACGCCCAGGAAACCGGTCGGACGAAACGTCAGATGGACGTTCGGGAGCCAGACCGTCTCCGTGTGACTCGCCGATGTGTCGCGAATAGCGCCCGTCGGAACCGGGAATCCGGACAGGTCCCTCGGCGAATACTTTGCCCCATAGTCGTCGTCCTCCGACTCGATCCTGACCCCGGTGATCAGGTTTACCTTCCTCCCAATCACGAACCTGTTCATCACATACGCCGCGCCGATCCGTTCATCCACGTCGTAGAAGTCACCGTCGGCCTCGAGATTGCGCTCGTACTCGGGGTTGGCGCCGAGAAGATCGGAGAATCCGTTCTGATTGAGCCTCCACCAGGCGCGCAGCGCATCCCGATCTAGGACTGGATTCAAGCGGAAATCATCGAAGACGTCACGGCTTTCAGGAGCACCGCCGAGGAAGTTGTTCGCCAGAATGCGGTCACCGATCATATTGAGACCGTCAAACTCGGTACCGTCGAAGGACTTCTCGGAGATCGTGCCGTCCTCATTCCGGACGAAACGGGGAAAGGCCTCGATGTAATAGGGTGAAAGAATCTCCAACCGGTCCCGGAAGCGAGACTTCGTCCGGTATTTCCCACCGAACTTGAGTTGGCCGGCGAGTGAGGTGGACAGCGCGTAGTCATTCTCCAGGTTCAAGTATCCGGTCCATTCCTTCTCGTCGGCCGCCTCGTCACGGTAGAATGCCGAGTAGAAGAACGCGCGATCAAAATTGTTGGCTGCGTAGTCGATGATGTCGGGAGCCGGACCCTGGTCGAGACTCGTCGGGATCCGCTGCATCCCTGAAATGACATTCCCCTCCGAATCCGTGGCTGACGGCTCTGTGAAATCAACATCGTAGTCGAACGGATAGTCTGATTTCGACCTCGAGTACGAGATGCCCCACGTGCCGGTCAAACCCCAGAAATAGTTCTCACCGCGAAGCGCGCTGCTCATCGATGAAATGCTTTGCTCGCGGTCTCGAGCGCCGTAGAAAATTTCCTCGCCGTCGGTGGGGTAGTTGCGATTAAAATCGATGAAGTCGCGCTCGGTCTTGTAGTATATGTTCGTCACCCTGATCGTACCGCCGGCCGGCGTGTCGTAGTCGAGCAACAGACTGGCGCCGTTGCGCCTCCGGATCTCGTCGGTATAATTGAGCTGGACGTCGGTGATTCGATAGTTCGTCCCGCTGGCGAACTGGGTGTAATCGAGATCAAGATTCTCGTTGCTCCGGTCTCTCCGCTCGAGGTTGCCCGTTATCTGCACGCCCAGTTTTTGATCGAGGAATCGCTCCCCGTATCGGATCGCCAGGTCGAACTGTTCGGCCCGTTCGGTCAGCCCGCTGTATGCGCCCTTCACGTCGAACTGAACCAGGCGCTCGGAGGGGGCTTTCTTGGTCACCAGGTTTACACTGCCCGCAATCGCGTCAGCGTCCTGGTCGGATGTCAATGCTTTGTAGAGCTCGATGCCCGCGAGCGAGCTTTGCGGCATGGTGCTCAGGTCCACGCCGCGACTCTCTGCGCCCGTGGACGCAATCCTGACACCATCCACCGTGATGGCCGTGAATCGATCACTGAGCCCGCGAAGGACGATCCGATTCGCTTCACCTCCCGACCGCTGAACGGAAACCCCGGGCAGGCGCCCGATTGCTTCAGCGGCGTTTGCATCGGGCAGCTCTCTGATCTTCTCCTCCGACACCACGTTTACGATGGTGTTCGACGTCAATTGTCGGTTTATGGCCGCCGCCTGGCCCTCCGCCTGACCCGTCACAGTAACCAACTCGCCCTGGACAAAGGCGGGGAGCAGCGTGAAGTCTACTTCCACGGTGCCGCCCTCGGTGAGGTCGACCTGTATCTCCGTCGTCTCGTAGCTCAGGAAGGACACCTGGATGGTCTGCATTCCGAGTGGAATCCCAGAGATTCTATAGGCTCCCTCAACGTCGGTCGCATTGCCGAGCGAGGTGCCGACCACGAAGACGTTGGCTCCTGGAAGAGTGTGTCGAGTCTGGCCGTCGCGAACAACACCACGGAGGGTCGCCTGGGCAAAGACCGAACCCGTACCGGCAAGAAGCAGGAGAAGTGACAGCGCAAAGCGCTTCCTGAAAATCAGAACTGTAACCCCAGGGGTGTCGTTCAGGGCGTTCATGATGAAATTTACTTAACCGGTACAGTCACCGGTTAATTTAAATCAGCCTTTTGTGGAATGTCAAGCATCTCGTTACGATGATCGTCGAGTTTTTTCGGTAGATCCGACGCTAAACCTCGACCCCGTTCACATACACCTCGTCCAGG